>JAVVRI010000018.1:0-23399 GCA_036654795.1 Tannerellaceae bacterium | reverse complement strand
CACGCGATTATTATGATGAAAACAACGCCTACATTTATCGCTGGGACGTGCAACACAATGTAGCAGACTTGATCCGGTTGATCGGGGGGAAGATGGCCTTCACAGCCGCTCTCGACTCAATGTTCGATACGCCTCTGGGCATGTCGAAGTGGCAATTCTATAGCAACCTGCCCGACCATACCGGCAATGTGGGGCAGTTCTCAATGGCTAATGAGCCAAGTTTACACATCCCGTATCTATATAACTACGCAGGTCAGCCGTGGAAGACGCAGAAGCGTATTCGCACATTGCTCGACCAATGGTTTCGCAACGACCTAATGGGGGTTCCGGGCGATGAAGACGGTGGCGGTATGTCTGCTTTCGTGGCATTCAGTCAGATGGGTTTTTATCCCGTTACGCCCGGTTCGCCTACCTATAATATTGGTAGTCCTGTATTCTCGGACATTAAGATTGATATGGGCGGTGGCAATACGTTCGAGATTAAGGCAAACAACTGTTCGAAGGAGAATAAATATGTGCAGTCTGCCGTTTTGAATGGTAAAACGCTTGATCAGCCTTGGTTTAGTCATAGCGACATAGCCTCCGGTGGCTTGCTTGAACTCGAAATGGGGTCACGTGCTAATAAGAGTTGGGGCGCGTCTGCACCACCTCCTTCGGCTGCGACCATGCCTTGAAACTAACTCTTGCATTAGAGCGATTTGATAATTGACGTTTATTGAAATAATAGTGTTCCCGTTCTTCTCAATCGTTTTTGCTATCAAATTGTGGCATTGATCCGAAAAATTTCATATATATTTGCACTTCAGTTAGTCAATAATTTGTTCTAAATAAGATAAAACGTATGAAGGGTATCGTATTAGCAGGTGGATCGGGTACACGTTTGTACCCAATTACCAAAGGTGTTTCAAAGCAATTGTTGCCGATCTATGACAAGCCGATGATTTATTATCCTGTCTCCGTGCTTATGTTGGCTGGGATACGGGATATATTGATTATCTCTACTCCTCAGGACCTGCCAGCCTTCCGCCGCTTGTTGGGGGATGGCTCTGATTACGGTGTGCGTTTTGAATATAAGGAGCAACCATCTCCCGATGGATTGGCGCAAGCCTTCATCTTGGGTGCTGACTTCATCGGAGACGATTCGGTGTGCCTCGTGTTGGGAGACAATATATTCTACGGACAGAGTTTTACGATGATGCTGAAAGACGCCGTCCATCTTGCTGTCGAAGAACAGAAAGCAACCGTATTCGGCTATTATGTGACTGATCCTGAACGTTACGGCGTAGCCGAGTTCGATGCTGATGGCAATGTGCTTAGCATAGAAGAGAAACCAAAGCAGCCAAAATCGAATTACGCTGTTGTTGGTCTGTATTTCTATCCGAACAAGGTTGTTGAGGTGGCTGGTCAGATCAAGCCATCGGCGCGGGGCGAATTGGAGATAACCACTGTCAACCAGGAATTTCTGAAGGACGGGGAGCTGAAAGTAAAGCTATTGGGACGTGGTTTCGCTTGGCTAGACACCGGCACGCACGATTCTCTTTCCGAAGCTTCTACCTTTGTGGAGGTGATAGAGAAACGGCAGGGGCTGAAAGTAGCTTGTTTGGAAGAGATAGCCTATGTCAAAGGCTGGATTGATGTTGTCAAACTAAAAGAGGTGGCAGCTCCGATGGTGAAGAATCAGTACGGACAATACCTGCTTAACTTAATAAAATAACGATTCATCACTGTGTTAGCTTTGCCAGTCTGGCAAAATAGATCCAGTGACAAAGTAAGAAAAATGGACAAAGACAGTAAAATATTTGTAGCAGGCCATCGTGGCTTAGTCGGTTCGGCTATTTTGAAGAACTTGCAGGGTAGGGGATACACCCACTTTGTGTTACGTACGCATCAAGAATTGGATTTGACCGACCAGCAGGCCGTTGACCGTTTCTTTGCCGATGAAAAGCCGGACTATGTGTTCCTCTCGGCAGCGCATGTGGGTGGTATTCTGGCCAACAGTCTCTATCGTGCTGATTTTATCTACATTAACCTGATGATCCAGAATAATGTGATCCATGCAGCCTGGAAAAACAAGGTGAAGAAGTTGCTTTTCTTGGGTAGTACTTGCATCTATCCGTGCGAAGCGCCGCAGCCGATGGTAGAAGAGTGTCTGCTCTCCTCGCCGTTGGAATATACCAACGAACCGTATGCCCTTGCCAAAATAGCCGGCATCAAGATGTGTGAGAGCTACAATTTACAATATGGAACGAATTACATTGCAGTCATGCCTACTAATCTGTATGGCCCTAACGATAATTTTGACCTTGAAACATCCCATGTGTTGCCTGCAATGATTCGCAAGGTGCATTTGGCTAAATGTCTGCATACCCATGACTGGGCTGCTTTGCGCAAGGATTTGAACGCCCGTCCTGTGAAAGGTATATCAGGAAATTCTACTGAGGAAGAGATCGTAGCCCTATTGGCCACCTTTGGAATCCACCATGGCGAACTGGAACTTTGGGGAACCGGTAAGCCTTTGCGCGAATTTCTCTGGAGCGAGGAGATGGCAGATGCTTCCGTTTATATCATGGAAAAAGTGGACTTTTCCGATTTGCGAGGCGAAGGAAAAGAGGTGCGTAATACACATATAAACATAGGTACGGGGATCGAAATATCTATTAAAGACGTGGCCTACTTGATTAAAAATGTAATTGGCTTCGGTGGAGAGTTGAATTTTAATGCGGATAAACCGGATGGTACTTTGCGCAAACTGACAGACGTAAGTAAGCTGCACGCCTTGGGTTGGCACCATTCCATAGAAATAGACGAAGGCGTTAGGCAATTGTATAACTGGTATATAAACCAACAAAAAACAAAATAAGAAGTATAAATAATGGGTAAAGTAGCATTAATAACCGGTATAACGGGTCAAGACGGAGCGTACTTGGCAGAGTTCCTGATCAAGAAAGGATACACAGTGCATGGCATCAAAAGACGTTCGTCCATGTTTAATACGGATCGCATAGATCATTTATATCAAGATCCGCACGTAGAACATAGAAATTTGATACTACATTATGGCGACTTGACGGACAGTTTAAACCTGACACGTATCATAGGCGAAGTGCAGCCGGATGAAATCTATAACTTGGCGGCGATGAGCCACGTAAAGGTAAGCTTTGATACCCCTGAATACACGGCGAATGCCGATGGCATCGGTGTGTTACGCATCTTAGAGGCTGTACGCCTGCTGAAACTGACCGAAAAGACACGCATCTATCAGGCCTCTACCTCCGAACTGTATGGTTTGGTGCAGGAGGTGCCTCAGAAGGAAACGACTCCGTTCTATCCTCGTAGCCCTTATGCCGTTGCTAAATTATATGGTTATTGGATTATTGTGAACTACCGCGAGGCATACCACATGCACGCATCGAATGGAATCTTGTTCAACCACGAATCCCCCTTGCGTGGAGAAACGTTTGTTACCCGCAAAGTGACGCGCGCAGTTTCCCGTATCGCCCTAAATATGCAGAAAAAGACCTATCTTGGAAACCTTTCTTCTAAGCGCGACTGGGGGCATGCCAAGGATTATGTACGGGCAATGCACGCAATTCTGCAACAAGACGAGCCGTCCGATTACGTGATTGCTACCGGTATTACAACGACGATTCGCGATTTTGTCAAACTTTCGTTTGCGGAGGTTGGAATTGATGTTGAGTTTCAGGGTACCGGTCTGACCGAAGTGGCCGTTATTAATAACATTCGCGAGGATGTGTTTACTGCTAAAGTAGGAGAAGAGCACCTCGAAGCTATTACAAAGCGAATAGGGGAAGAGGTAGCGGGGGTTGATCCTCAGTATTTTCGTCCAACGGAAGTAGAGTTGCTGATAGGCGATGCGACCAAAGCCCGTACCCGTTTGGGTTGGGAACCGGAATATTCTTTGGCCGATTTAATTAAGGATATGATGCAAAGTGACGTTAAGTTAATGAAAAAAGAGGCCTTTTTGAGAGAAGGTGGATATCAAATATTGAACTATTTCGAATAATATTGAACAAAATATCTCTTTTTGTTGTTATAATGGAAAAAAAGCGTTAATTTTGTCTAGGTTTTTAGTTCGATTGATTTTAGATATTTAGATGTTTAACTAATTAAATGTACATGAATATGAAGACTAAAGTGTTACTTTTAGCTTTA
Source organism: Tannerellaceae bacterium (assembly GCA_036654795.1). Taxonomy (GTDB): domain Bacteria; phylum Bacteroidota; class Bacteroidia; order Bacteroidales; family Tannerellaceae; genus JAVVRI01. Next base: position 19,226 of record JAVVRI010000018.1, on the reverse strand, counting down.
TTATCTGGTTTCACCTTTTCTGTGCTCGCACAGGAGTACAAACCTCAAGTAGGATTTAGTACTGAAAAGGGATACAAAACGAATTTTAAGAAGAATAAGGCTCGTGACAATTGGTTTATATCAATTGCCGGTGGTGCTAGTGTGTTAATGGGCGATCAGAATGATAAAGCCAAGTTTACAAACCGACTTAATTTTGCACCTCAATTTTCGTTCGGTAAGTGGTTTAATCCTTATTTAGGTTTCCGTACTCAGTTTAATGGAGGTGTTCTTCATGGTTTTGTGGGTGACAATGCTGAGTTGATGCAGCATAATAAGTATTTGGCAGGTCATGTTGATCTGTTATGGGACGTAACTAACTTTTGGGCTCCTTACAGAGAATCCAAAGTGTTTCGTTTGATTCCTTGGGTTGGTTTTGGTTATGCACAACGTTTCAAGACAACTGAAGCAGCTGAATTTGCAAGAACAGAGTCTCCCACGTTGAATGCTGGTATCCTTACCGCTTTCCGTTTGAGCAACCGTATCGACTTGAATGTGGAAATTCAGGGATCTTTATTGAACGAACAATTCAATCGTGTTTCGATAAATCACCTGACTGATGGTATTCTGCAATTAAGTGCAGGTTTGACCTTCAAATTGGGTAAGACGAACTTCGAAGTTCTTCAACCGATGGACTATGCTTTGTTGAACGACCTGAACGGTCAGATCAACTCTCTTCGTGCTGCTAATGACGAATTGAGCAAACGTCCCGTATCTTGCCCTGAATGTGAAGAAGTGGTGGCTTCTGAAGTCGTTACCAATATTGCAGACAATGTTGTCTACTTCCGCCTGAATAGTGCGAAGATCGATAAGAACCAACAGATTAATATTTATAACACGGCTCAGTTCATGAAGGACAAGAGTGCTCCTATTAAGGTGATTGGTTTTGCTGATAAGAAGACAGGCTCTTCTAACTATAACTTAGGCCTTTCCGAAAAACGCGCAAAAGCCGTAGCAAAAGAACTAATAGAACGTTATGGCGTCTCTTCCAATCAGATCACTATTGAGTGGAAGGGTTCAGAAGAACAACCGTATAGCGAAAATAACTGGAACCGCGTAGTTATTATGTCTGCGAATAACTAAGTTGTTTTATTATACAAGCATAAAAGGCTGCACTTATTAGTTGCAGCCTTTTTTTTGCTCGAAAATATTACTTACTTTTGTGAGATTTTACTATAGAATAAGTATGGAACCGAACAAGAAACATGGCTACCTGATCCAATGGTTAATTGGTGTGGGAGATTTAATCGTATTAAACTTGCTCTTTTTTGCTGTTTATTATGAAATGGATGAGGTATATACTCAGGCAATCTCCCATAATTTACGGGAAATTGTTCTGTTGTTGAACTTTTGCTATTTCTTTGCTCTCTATTTTGTGCCGATCCAGTTGCATGCCGCGGTTGTTTTCATCGATCGGATTGTGCAGCGGGCTTTTTGGGTGGTCACGTCTCTTGTCCTCCTTTTTTCCACCTGCCTTATATTTCTTAATGTAGGCGATGTATTGGCTACTTTTCTGATTGTGTATTATTTGATTACGGTGGTTGTTTTCTCCCTCTGGCGTGTTTTTGTGCGTATTAGCTTGAAGATGTATCGCCGGAAAGGTCATAACTTTAAGAAGATTATCATTGTAGGAGCTGGTAAGAACGGAATGGAGCTTTATCGGGTGATGAAGGACGACTTGGCGTATGGATTCAACGTGATGGGCTTCTTTGATGATAATATCGCGCTTAAGAATGTCTTACCCAATTATCTTGGCATGACTTATGAAGTGGAGGATTACGTAAAGAAGCATGGTGTGGATGAGATATACTGCACCCTGCCCGGCACGAACGACGGGAAGATTCTTCGTATGCTCAACTTTGCTGATAAGAACATGGTGCGCTTCTTCATAGTTACTGAATTTTATCGGAATGTAAAGATAATTCTTGTAATGGAGGTAATGGAGTCCATTGCGTTGCTGACAGTGCGTTGTGAACCGTTGCAGGCAGCCTATAACCGTGCAATGAAGCGCTCTTTTGACATTTTGTTTTCCATATTGATTTTGCTTACGATCTATCCAATATTATATGTTGTGGCTGGCATACTGATCAAGATGAGTTCGCCCGGTCCTATTCTTTTCAAACAAAAACGTACCGGTCTTTATGGGCGGGACTTCGATTGCTATAAGTTCCGTACGATGAAGGTGAATGCTGAAGCGGACGTAATACAGGCCGTCGAGAATGATCCCCGCAAAACACGTGTTGGTGACTTTCTACGACGTACAAACTTGGACGAATTTCCTCAGTTTGTTAATGTTTTGCTTGGCGATATGTCCGTAGTAGGTCCCCGGCCGCACATGCTCAAGCATACCGAACAATACTCCATTTTAATTGATAAATACATGGTGCGCCACTTGGTGAAGCCGGGTGTAACCGGCTGGGCGCAGGTAACCGGCTATCGTGGGGAGACAAGAACACTCGAACAGATGGAAGGCCGCGTTAAAAGAGACGTATGGTATATTGAGAACTGGTCGTTTTTCCTTGATTTGAAGATCATTGTTGTTACTCTGCTCAATATGTTTAAAGGTGAAAAGAATGCTTATTAGCCAATCGGACTGCACACTTTTCGTCTATTTGTGTAACGCGTATTCTTTTTTGTACTATATTTGCACGCGATGGGAAGAATAATGGCAATTGATTATGGACGTAAACGTACCGGCTTAGCTGTTACGGACATTTTGCAAATGATTGCAAATGGTTTGGAAACAGTTCCTAGTGGTGAACTCGTCGCCTACTTGAAGGCATATGTATCCCGTGAGCCGGTGGATCTTTTTGTCGTGGGACAACCTAAACAAATGAATAACGAGCCTTCTGAAAACATGCAATATGTAGAAGCCTTCGTAACCCATCTGAAACGAACACTTCCGGACATTCCGGTTGTCTATTATGACGAGCGCTTTACGTCAGTCTTGGCACATAAAGCAATGCTCGATGGAGGATTAAAGAAAAAGAGAAGGCAGGATAAAGGCTTGGTTGACGAGATCAGCGCAGTTATCATTCTGCAAGCCTATTTAGAAAGTAAAAACTATCAGTTATAATTTATGATTTTACCAGTATTTCTATATGGTCAGCCTGTGTTGAGAAAAGAGGCCGGAGAAGTTGAGAGGAATTACCCTGAGTTGAAGCAACTCGTAAGTAATATGTTTGAAACAATGTATAGCGCCGATGGTGTAGGCTTGGCTGCTCCGCAAGTAGGGTTGTCATTGCGCTTGGTCGTAATCGATGCCGAACCGCTGGCGGAAGACTTTCCCGAATGTCGAGGCTTTAAGCGCGCAATGGTCAATCCACGGATTGTTGAGAAAAGTGAGGACGAGATTACTCTTGAAGAAGGCTGCTTAAGTCTTCCCGGCGTACACGAAAAGGTAGCCCGCTCCAGCCGCATCACTTTAAAATATCAAGACACCGACTTCGTTGAGCACGAAGAGGTAGTGGAAGGCTTTGCTGCCCGCGTTGTGCAACATGAGTGCGAACATCTGACCGGACATGTGTTTATAGACAATATATCTGCCATCCGCAGGCAGTTGAATAAAGGAAAACTTAACGGCATTATTAAAGGGACAGTACGTTGCTCGTACAGAGCGAAGGCTGTCGGTAAGTAATTATGAATTTTATAAAACGATTAGTATGACAGATTTAAGCAAAGACATTCAAGACCTTAGGGACAAAAAAGCCGTTGTTGAGATGGGTGGAGGCGAAGCTGCAATCGAAAAGCAGGTAGCTATGGGCAAACTTACCGCCCGTGAACGAATCCTATCACTATTGGACAAACATTCTTTTCATGAATATGATCTGTTTGTTAAGCATGACGGACGAGACTTCGGCATGGACAAAAAAGATTTTCCGGGCGACGGTGTCGTAACAGGTACAGGTACCATCTTTGGTTCGCCTGTCTGCATCTATGCACAGGACTTCACTGTTGCTGGTGGTTCGCTGGGCTTACAGCACGCACGCAAAATTACTAAAATAATGGATCACGCCCTGAAGATGAGATGCCCTATTATTGGCATCAATGACTCGGGTGGTGCACGTATTCAGGAGGGCGTTGGCGCATTGGCTGGATATGGCGAAATCTTTTATCGCAACACCATTGCTTCCGGTGTTATTCCGCAGATATCACTGATCCTCGGTCCTTGTGCCGGTGGCGCAGTCTACTCTCCGGCGTTAACGGACTTTGTGTTTGTGGTTGAAAACATATCGAAGATGTTCATCACTGGCCCCAACGTAATTAAGACCGTATTGGGAGAAGACATTTCGATGGAAGATTTGGGCGGTGCTCGCGTGCATGCCGAGATTACCGGTAATGCGCATTTCTACGCATTGAGCGAAGTGGAGTGCTTCGAACAGGTAAAACGTCTAGTCAGCTTTATTCCTTGGAATAACACTGATCACGCTAAGGCCGTCGAGCCTAAGGAGCCGAACGCAATGCTCAATATAGAGCAAATTGTTCCGGCCGATCCGAAGCAACCGTACGACGTGCGCGACGTTATAAAATGTATTGTTGACGACTCTGACTTCCTCGAGATTCAGGAGTTGTGGGCTGCCAATATCGTGATTGGCTTCGGCCGTATGGGCGGCGAAACCGTAGGCTTTGTGGCTAATCAGGCGATGGTGCTGGCCGGAGTGCTCGATTGCGACAGTGCCGACAAGGCCGCTCGCTTTATTCGCTTTTGCGACTCGTTCAACATCCCTGTCATCACCCTTGAAGACATGCCGGGCTACTTGCCGGGCGTAGATCAAGAGCATGCCGGTGTGATCCGTCATGGTGCCAAGGTGCTCTATGCCTATTCGGAAGCCACGGTGCCTAAGATTACTGTTATCCTGCGTAAAGCCTATGGTGGTGGATACATTGCCATGAACTCCCGCCATCTTGGTGCTGACTTCATGTTTGCATGGCCAAGTGCAGAGATTGCTGTTATGGGTCCCGAAGGAGCCGCTAATATTATCTTCCGTAAGGAGATCATGGAAGCAGCCGACCAGGACGCTATGCGCCAAGAAAAAGTAAAAGAGTATATCAAGAAGTTTGCCAACCCGTACGTGGCCGCTTCCAAAGGATTTATCGACTCGGTTATTGAACCTAAAGAGACGCGTTCGCTTCTGCTGCATGCCTTGAAGCTTTCCGCTTTAAAAGAGGAATACAGACCGGCTAAAAAGCACGGATTGCCTCCGTTCTAATCAAACTCCGTTAAAATATACTTTTAAAGAGATATGGATAATAAAGAGAAAGAATATGTTGACTTTGTCGTAACAGCTCGTAAATATAAAACATTGCTGACGAAGAAGTATCTGAATCGTCCCGTATGGAAAAAGCCATACTCAGGTGATGTTGTAGCGCATCTGCCCGGCACGGTGGTTAAGATTGAAGTAAAGCTCGGGCAGACTGTCGAGGTCGGCCAGTTACTTATGATCCATCAGGCAATGAAGATGTATAATCGCATTGTTGCCCCTGTGGCCGGAGTGGTGACTGAACTTCCCGTAAACGAAGGCGACCAAATTGCTAAAAGCACATTAATGGTAAAAATAGAGATGAAGTAAGCAGTCACTGCTTGCTTCGAATAGAATAGACGAAGCCCCCGCAATGCCCTATAACGGCGTTGCGGGGGCTTTTTTTCTTTCTATCGACTTGTTATATATAAGCATACGACAAACTATTGGAAAGCATGCTGAATATTAATGATATGTTGTACTACTTATCGCAAATAACCTGTACAACATATCATCAATAAGATGTACAATGTATCGTCGATAACCTGTACAACATATCTTTAGTCTCATATAACCTTTCAAGTAGTTTGTCGTATGCTATGAAATAGTTTGCAGTATGCTTTCTGATAGTTTCCGGCATCCTTGTGCAGCGTTTGCGTATTCTTCGGCATCTTTCTTAATAAGGACAATTCGCCAGTAAAAGGGTTAAATCCATATAAGGTATAGCGTTAAAGTATATATAAATGCAGGTTGGCTATCATGAACCGATTATATTTGTACATACAATGCTTGTCCTTTATTGTTAGAAATATAAAATGGGGTTAAACCTTATGCAATCGGCAATGTCTGACAAGGTAAATTAATATTGATTGAAGTGTTTATTTAAAGAAGAGGAGAAACGAATATGAAACCCATGAAATTGACATCTCTGTTGCTGATGCTTCTGGTAGCCTTTAGTGTGACTGCCCAAGAAGAGTTCTTTGATGATGTGTATTTCTCTTCCAGCAAGGCTAAAAAGAAAGAAAAAGTCGAAGAGAAAAAAGTAATGCAACCTCGTTCCGAAGCAGTGGCAACAAAGCAGGCAGCTTCAGCTAAGTCGGTTGTTGTTGCTACGACAAAGCGCAGTTCGGCCGAACGGGATATTGATGAATATAACCGTCACGGTGCTTCGTATGACGAAGACGAGGTTTACCTTGACGAGGACGGAGAATATGAGGAAGTTGACGATGATCAATATGTAAAAGTAAAGAAGACACCCGTACGCCGTTCGGACACGGAATATTCTGAACGCATTATCCGTTACCATTCGCCTAGTAAGATAACTGTTGTCGGTGCTGATCAAGTCGATCTTTACCTTAGCGATGGTTACTATGGCTACGATTATGATACGGATTACTCAGGAGGCTCTTCCAATGTATCGTTTAATGTGAATATTGGAAACAGTTGGGGCATAGCACCGTTGTATAGCGGTTGGTCTAACCCATGGTACAGTTATAACTCTTGGTATGGCTCGTCTTGGGGTTGGGGTGGTTATTATGCAGGTTACAACCCTTGGTATAGCTCTTGGTACGGTCCTTCTTGGGGCTGGGGAGGCGGTTGTTGGGGTGGTGGCTACTGGGGAGGTGGCTATTATGGCGGTGGTTATTATGGCCATCATCACCATAACTATTATTCTCCTTCTTACTACTCTCCTTACCGTTATAATTCGGGTGGACGCGCAACAGCAGCCAGAGGTGGACGTGGTTCGTCTTATACAGGTCGCTCATCCGGATCGGCAACAAGCTTGCGTAGTAGTGGCGACGTATATAACCGCAACAGCGGACGTGGTACGTCCAGCAGCATACGTGAAGAGGCAACCGGCGGATCAAACGATGGTAGAGGCGTAGTACGCTCCGCTCGTTCGTCATCTAACAGAGCACTTCGGAGTGAAGGCATCAGTGGACGTTCTACGGGCAGTGCTCGCAGCCAGTCCGAATCAGGCGTATCTACGGACAGAGGTTCTTCTCGTACGCGGGTTAGTCGCAGTTCCGGCATAAGCGGAACGTATGAAAGCAATCGCGGTACAAGCGTAGAGCGCCAGTCGGCTCCGGCTAGAAGCAGTCGTTCATACGAATCGACAGCACCTAGTCGTAGTCAGAGCACATACTCTGCACCCTCCAGAAGTAGCAGCGGCTCTTTTGGCTCCGGTTCTGTTGGTAGCGGTCGTTCCAGTGGAAGCATGGGCAGCGGTCGTTCAGGCGGTGGTCGCAGATGATAGAGGTAAACAATAAAAGATTAGAAAAATAAGAGCAATGAAGAAGATAGCATGCTTATTTGCAGTTGCGTTCCTACTTAGTGGTACGGCTGCTTTTGCGCAAGGAGAGATGGATGCTTACAAGTTTTCGCAGACTGAATTGAACGGAACCGCTCGTTACCTAAGTATGGGAGGCGCGTTTGGGGCTTTGGGTGGAGACATCTCCTCCATGACTTCCAATCCGGCCGGTCTGGGGGTCTATCGTAGTTCGGAAGTAGTTACTACTATTAGTTTGTCCGGCATCAATACTAGTTCGAATCTGAATGGTAGTAGCATGTCGGAAAGTAAGACGAAGTTTAGCTTTGACAACATAGCGTATGTAGGTTATTTTCCGACAGGAAACGATACTGGTATCAAGGGCTGGAATATCGGTATTGCGTATAACCGCACGAAGAACTTCAATCGTAACTATACCGTCTCCGGTTCGCAGGGTGCTTCGCTTGCTAACTATGTGGCTGATAAATCGTATGGAATCCATGTGGATGATCTGACGCTTGTTAAGGATAAGTACGATCCTTATAATAATACGGATTTAGGTGGCAACTGGCTCTCTATTCTGGGCTTTGAAGGGGGGTATTTTGAAACTTATCCGGATGCGACAAGTGATTACCATTCTGCTCTGGGCGAATGGGTGAATAATAAATGGGTCGACTCGTCTCCTAAAAGTTCCAGACTGAATGTGAACGAAAAGGGATCGGTAGACAAATACGATTTCTCGTTCGCTACAAATATATCCGATCTTGTATTCCTCGGTGCTACGTTTGCTGTAACGGATTTGAACTACTCTTATCTCTCGAAATATGACGAGGACTTTGGCGGCAAGGATCGTCTGTATTTGGACAACGGACTGACAACGGATGGTACGGGATATTCATTTAATATTGGCGCAATCGTGCGTCCGGTAGAATTCCTTCGCGTGGGGGTTGCCTACAACTCGCCGACTTGGTATAAGATGACAGACTATTATCATGCTGAAGCAGGTACCTATATTACAGGTCTTACCCCTCCGGGGCTCGACGCCGTTACGCCGGACTATCAATATTCCGAATCTCAGTTGCGCACACCGGACAAGTGGATATTTAGTGCTGCTGCCATTTTAGGACAGAGCGCCTTGTTAAGTGTGGACTACGAATTGTCGAATTATAAGAGCATGCGCCTCTATGACAACAACGGCAATGCCTTTATTTATGAGAACGACTATATTAAGACAGACTTTGGAATGGAAAAGATGTTGAAAGTGGGTGCCGAGGTAAAGGTGACTCCTCAGTTTGCCGTACGTGCTGGTGGTGCTTGGCAGACTAGCTCAGTAAAGTCTCATCTGAAAGATGGCTCGATGGAGGTGTTTACTGCTGGAACAATTCCGAATTACACAGTGGATAAAGGTTCCAGCTACTATTCGGTAGGTTTGGGCTATCGCTTCACCCCCAACTTTTATGCTGACCTGACTTGTATTTATCGGGAGCAAAAAGAGAATGTGTTTGCTTTCTCTAACACTTATTTGGACGATCACTCAGTAATGGTGAAGTCTGACCCGGCTACAATGAAGACAAAAAGCACGCGCGTTGCGCTTACTTTAGGATATAAGTTTTAAGCTTTCAGGGCGCCTAGATATAGAAAATCCCCTATTCGTACTAGAAAGGTACGGGTAGGGGACATTCTTTTTATAAATATAGCAGAAATATTTGTCTGTTTGAAATACTTTTCGTTCTTTTGCCTTCGTAAATAAACATTGTCTAATATTTAAAACTTCATAGCCTATAGCATAAACATTACTCAGAAAACCAAAAAAATAAAGAAGTAATGAATACATTAAAAACGATGACCGACGAAGAGTTGGTGATCCTTTATGCGGAAGGTGAAAACGCAGCTTTCGATGTATTGTTAAACAGATACAAAAGCAGCATCCATTCTTATATTTATTTTATTGTACGTAACAGAGACTTAACTGAGGATATCTTTCAAGAGACCTTTGTTAAGGTAATTATGACCATTAAGCAAGGTCGCTATACGGATACTGGCAAGTTTAAGGCTTGGATTACGCGCATTGCTCACAATTTGGTTATCGATTACTTCCGTCAGGAGCGCAGTGAGAACACCATTTCGAATGATGAAGTAGAAGCTGATTTGTTTAATAACATGAAGTTATGCGACGGAACAATTGAAGACAGCATTGTGCGCCATCAAGTGCTTTCGGATGTAAAGAAGCTGGTAAAGCACCTTCCGGACAATCAGCGTGAGGTGTTAGAAATGCGTTACTATCAAGACCTCAGCTTTAAGGAGATAGCCGACCAGACCGGAGTAAGCATCAACACAGCGCTGGGGCGTATGCGTTACGCTATACTTAACATGCGCCGTATGGCCGAAGAAAACCGAATGGAATTGTCGCTTGCATAAAATATGTATTAAAAAGCAAGCGTTATGCAATAAGTAGTTAGTCGCACCGTTTTATTATCAAACGAATAAAGAACGATGCCTATGAAAAGATTTTCTACTCAATGTATGAAGGAAATAGAACACACATCAGAAAGAGGTTGGCGGGACGAAGTAAATAAACCGCGCAAGCATACACTTGATTTCTTGACTCAATTGGCTAGAGTGTATCACTCGGAGTCTATGTTGCAACCTGAGCTTTGTGCCTTCACTGTAAACTAAAGAATTGTTGAATAAGAGCTGTTTCAAACCTATACGATAGGTCTGAAACGGCTCTTTTCTTGTTTAAATGGGTGTGTCATTCCTTTATGGAAACGGGATAAGCTTATGCTGATTCGTAGGTGCTATTCAAATATATTTTATATCTTTGTCCAAAATCTAAATAGAATGAGGAAGCATATGATTGCGCCTTCGCTGTTGTCGGCAGACTTTATGAACTTACAGCGAGACGTTGAAATGATTAATAACAGTGAAGCCGACTGGTTGCATCTGGATATTATGGATGGGGTGTTCGTTCCGAATATCTCGTTTGGTTTTCCTGTGTTGGAAGCGCTTAAGCCGGTGTGTAAAAAGCCGATGGATGTGCATCTGATGATTGTGGAACCTCAAAAGTTTATACCGCAAGTAGCAGCTACGGGTGCTTATCTGATGAATGTGCATTACGAGGCGTGTACGCATCTGCATCGTACGGTGGCCGGTATTCACGAAGCCGGTATGAAGGCAGGCGTTACGCTCAATCCGCATACCCCCGTTTCGTTGCTTGAAGATATTGTGCAGGAGTTGGACATGGTGCTACTGATGTCGGTAAATCCGGGTTACGGCGGGCAGCATTTTATTGAGCATTCGGTTGAGAAGACCGCCCGGTTGAAGGAGCTTGTACTTCGTAAAGGATTGTCTACGCTCATAGAGGTGGACGGTGGCGTAAACCTTGAAACAGGGAAACGCCTGATAGAGGCTGGAGCCGATGTGCTGGTGGCTGGCAACTTTGTCTTTAAGTCTGCCGATCCGGTGCAAATGATTCAGAAACTAAAGGCGCTCTAATCTTTTATGCCTTTTTTATGAATATTTCCAGATGATAAAAGAAATGCGAAAGCGGCCCTTCCTACGGCCGCTTTTTCTATGGATAGCCGGAACGGTTGCTCAAAGTCTGTTGGGCGTGGCCTCCTTTGCCTGGTTGCTGTTGCTTCCGGTGGTGTGGGCAGTGGCGGTCTCTTCGTCTGAACGCAAAGAGCGGATGTATGAGGGGCGGTGGGTCTGGGGTGTTCTGCTTGCATGCTTGTTGCTTTTTTTATCTATTCAATTGACGCATCGGCAGGAGTTGTTGGAAGATTGGCCTTTTCCTGAAGAGATTTCCGTTTATACCGAAGGGGTGTTGACGGACGATCCCGTAAACAAACCTCGTTCGGTTTTATGTGAAGTGAGGTTGGATAGTGTTCGTTATGGTGGGCAGACCTTTCCTTTCCGGCGGTCGGTTTTTCTTTATCTGGCGCCGGATAGTGCTGCCCGCGCATTACTTCCGGGCGATCGGGTGGGCTGCTTGGCTCGCTTTCGGGCGGCTGTGTGGAAGGGACATCGCGTTTCGGCTACGGCCTATTGCTCTTCGTCGCGTTGGAAACAGTTACCCGGACAGGAGCGTTCGTTGCTTTTTTCAGCCCTTCATCTGCGTCGCGTGTTGTTGCTCCGGATGGAGCAACTTCGTTTACCGGAGGAGGCGAAGGCTTCGTTAGCAGCAATTACCTTGGGTTATAGGGGGGAGTTGAGCCGGGAGATGCAGCAACGTTTTTCGGTAGCCGGCGTGGCGCATATTCTTTCGGTGAGTGGTTTTCATGTGGCGATTGTCTGTTGGTTCGTCTCTTCTTTGTTTTTCTTCTTTCCGAAGAACCGTATGGGGCGTTGGAGTAGATATCTGCTGATGCTGATCTTTTTATGGGCTTTTACTTATGTGAGCGGATTGTCTGTTCCTGCTGTTCGTGCGGCGTTGATGTTGACGTTTTTCTTGACCGGGCAGGTGCTTCGGCGGACGGGCGACCGATATAATACGCTGGCAGCGTCTGCTTTCTGCATGCTAGCATATCGACCGCTTTATCTGTTTGATGTTGGTTTTCAACTGAGTTATCTGGCGGTATTCTTTATTCTTTACCTCCAACCCCGCATAACGAAGTTGCTGGATGTGCGCAATCCTTTGTTGGCTGCCCCTTGGGGTTGGCTGACGGTTACGCTTGCTGCTCAGTTGGGTACGGCGCCTCTTTGCCTCTATTACTTTGGGCAGTTTCCTGTGATGTTCTTGTTTACCAATCTGCCTATTGCTGTGTTGGCTACGGTGTTGATGCCGGTTACTTTGCTCTGGCTGATGCTGGCGCCTTGGTTGTCGGTGGGGAATGTATTGCAGGTGGGAACGGAGTGGTTGACTGATTCTTTGCTGTGGATTGTCCGTACGTTTAGTGGTGTGCCAGGAGCTTCATATCTGCTCCATTTCTCCTTCCTGATGCTGGGTGTTAGCTATGGGGTGCTTTTTTTATTACTTCTTTATGGGCGCGTTCGTCGTCCGCGCATTCTGCTGGCAGGTTTGTTTCTGTTGTTAATTCTCCTTCTGCTGGTGGTTATTGAACGGATTATACCCTTTAATATATAAAAATATCGTACCTTTGCCTTTGCAAATTAAGATAAAATATGATTACAAAGATCATTCAGGAAGAGAAGATTCAGAAAGCCAAAAAGTACATAGAAAAAGGCGAACAGTTTGTTATCGTAACGCATGTTACTCCCGATGGTGATGCCATCGGTTCTGCATTAGGGTTATATCATTTCTTAACAGCCAATGGTAAGGATAGCGTTTCGATTGTTGTACCGAACGATTTTCCTTCATTTTATAAATGGATGCCGGGAGCGAAAGAGGTGGTTATTCATGATAAATATCCGGAATTTACCGAGCAATTGCTTGCGGAGGCAGATGTGATATTCTGTCTGGACTTTAATGAACCGAAACGCGTTGAGAAGTTGGCGCCAGCTCTGCTTGCCTCACCAGGCCGCCGAGTACTGATAGACCATCACTTGAATCCGGCTGACTTTTGTCGTGTAACCATGTCGTATCCGGAGATGTCGTCTACGAGTGAGATGGTGTTTCGCTTTATCTGCCGCATGGGGATGTTCGATCTGATTACCCGCGAGGCCGCTGAATGTATCTATACCGGGATGATGACGGACACCGGTTCGTTTACCTACAACTCCAATCAGGCGGAAATATACATTATTATTAGCGAGCTGATTAAAAAAGGAATTGATAAAGATCGCATCTATCGTCAGGTAAACCAAGTATATTCCGAATCGCGTTTACGCATGATGGGCTATGTGCTTTATGAGAAGATGAAGATATATCCGGAGCAGCATGCTGCCCTGATTACGCTTACGCTGGAGGAGTTGAATCGCTTTAAATATGTAACCGGCGATGTCGAAGGTTTTGTGAATCTGCCGCTAAGCATCGAAGGTGTCTCTTTCTCAGTCTTTATACGCGAGGATACGGATTACTTGAAGATTTCACTTCGTTCCGTCGGAGACTTCCCCTGCAATCGTTTCGCCTCTACCTATTTTAATGGCGGCGGTCATAAGAACGCTTCGGGAGGAGAGTTTAAAGGATCATTAAAAGAGGCCGTTGCTACTTTCGAGCGGGGATTAAGAGACTTTAATCCCAACAAAACAGAAGATTTAAAATAAACATACTGTAGATGTGGTAGAGATTATATACATTTGCCACTCATTTATATTATAAACAACAGATGAAGATAGGATTTAAGATACTGATGATTTTATGTGCTGCCTTGACGGTGGTGTCGTGTGATAAAACAAAGTCGTACACCGATATGCTGAAAGCAGAAGAAAAAGCAATCGACCGCTTGATTGCAAGTGAGAATATTGAAGTGCTGAAAGACTATCCGCGCGACAGTGTGTTCAAGGATAATCAGTATATATTGCTGGAGAATGGCGTTTACATGAATGTAATTGATTCCGGCAATGGCAAGCGTGCTACACTTTACAAAACGCAGGTGATGACGCGCTTTACGGCAAACTATTTTGCTGAGAGTGATTCGGTTGTGTTTTCAAACTATGGCCCTAACAGTAATGGTACGAATCCTGTTGAATTCAAATATGGTCTTTATCAGGCCACAACAGATGGCAACTATACCAGCCAACTTCAGATGATTATGGAAAGTATGGTAAGTGAAGGCCTGGAGTGTCCCTTGCAATATGTTGGCGACAGGGCCAAGGTGAGATTGATTGTTCCTTTCAAAAAAGGATCGATTGATGATCAGAAAGGAGGGCGTCCGGTGTTCTATAAGATTATCGAATACAAATTTCTTTGATTAAGATTACTGACTATATATAAACTGCAGATAACTTATGACTCTTATTAAATCTATTTCCGGTATTCGCGGCACAATTGGCGGCAAACCGGAAGACGGGCTTAACCCGCTGGCTATTGTTAAGTTTGTGGCTGCTTATGCTACGTTTATCAGAAAACACACAAAAGCTACAACCAATAAGATTGTAGTTGGTAGAGATGCGCGCATCTCCGGCCCGATGGTAAAGCAAGTAGTGTTAGGCACACTGACAGGAATGGGATTCGACGTAGTAGACATCGATCTGGCAACGACTCCTACGACCGAACTGGCTGTTACGATGGAACAGGCTTGTGGAGGTATTATCCTTACCGCCAGCCATAACCCAAAGCAATGGAACGCATTGAAGCTACTTAACGAAAATGGCGAATTTCTGAATGCTGCCGAAGGCAACGAAGTCCTTGCGCTGGCTGCTTCCGAAAGCTTTGAGTTTGCTGAAGTAGATCAATTAGGTAAAGTAACGGTAGATACCAGTTACAAACAAAAACATATTGAGAGTGTGCTCAACCTGAAGTTGGTGGATGTGGAAGCAATTAAAGCTGCTAATTTCCGCGTAGCGATAGACTGTGTAAACTCAGTTGGAGGCGTGGTGCTGCCCGACTTGCTATATGCTTTGGGCGTAAAGGAGATATTCAAGCTTCACTGTGCTCCGCACGGTAACTTCTCACACAATCCGGAACCAATTCCTGAGAACCTCACGGAGATTGCAGCCTTGATGCAGCATGCGAAAGCAGACGTAGGCTTTGTGGTTGATCCGGACGTAGATCGTTTGGCTATCATTTCGGAAAATGGAGAAATGTTTGGTGAAGAATACACATTGGTAGCTGTTGCCGATTATGTATTAAGCCATACCCCCGGAAATACGGTAAGCAATCTTAGCTCCAGCCGTGCCCTACGTGACGTAACGGTTGCTCACGGCTCAGTATATAACGCCGCAGCAGTAGGAGAGGTGAACGTAGTAGCCAAGATGAAAGCAACTCATGCCGTGATCGGTGGCGAAGGAAATGGTGGAGTGATCTATCCCGAAAGTCATTACGGTCGTGATGCATTGGTAGGTATCGCCCTCTTCCTGACTCATTTGGCCAAGAAGAAGATGAAGACTAGCGAACTGCGCGCAAGTTATCCTCCTTACTTTATCTCAAAACAAAAAGTACAGCTCACGCCCGAAATAGATGTAGATGCCATCCTTTCGAAAGTGAAAGAACGCTTTGCCCAGTATGATATTACGGATATTGACGGTGTAAAGATAGATTTCCCTGACAAGTGGGTACATTTGCGCAAGAGCAACACGGAGGCGATCATTCGTATCTACTCCGAAGCTCATACGATGGCTGAAGCAGAAGAAATAGGCGGTCAGCTTATTGATATCATCAGCGAAATGTGCAAGTAAGCACAAAGGCTTTATAATAAACAGAAAGGCCGGTAACGATCCGTTTTATACGCGATTGTTACCGGCCTTTTCTTATAATCTTATTTTCTATCCAAACACCAACCGCGAACAACCTGACGGTATTCCTTCTCGAAGTTTGGAGTAAATATTCCTTTATCAAGATTGGCTTCTATCTCGCTGATTGACCAGAAGCGTCCGTCTGAAAGTTCTTCGGGATCGGGTGAGAAAGGACCGTTGTAAAGGGTGTAATAAGTATGTACCAACTCTTTTTCGATGGCAGATTCAAATACGTAGCGGATGCCAAACAGAGGCATGAAGTCTGTAACTCCTAGCTCTTCGCGTACTTCCCGGCGAAGAGCCTCCTCTATAGTCTCTCCGAAATCCACATGCCCGCCTACGGCTGTGTCCCATTTGCCGGGCTGGATGTCTTTATTCATTGAGCGCTGCTGTAGGTAGAGCGCTCCGGCGTCATTAAAAATATGCAGGTGGATCACCGGATGCAGCAGTTTGCTGCCACTGTGGCACTCCTTGCGGGATGCCTTTCCGATGGTTTCACCTGCTTCATTGACGAGCGGGAACCATTCTTCCTTTATCATCAGTAGTTTGCTCAGGCTTTGATGGCTACTACCTCAATCTCCACTAGTCCATTCTTTGGCAATGTCTTGACGGCTACGGCTGAGCGGGCAGGAAATGCTCCTGTAAACTGCGACGCGTAGACTTCATTCATTGTAGCGAAATCGGCCATGTCTGCAAGGAATACGGTGGTCTTTACCACATCGTCCATCGTCAAACCGGCTTCGGTGAGGATGGCCTGCATATTCTTAAAAGATTGTATGGTTTGTTCCTTAACGCCTCCTTCGGCAAAGTTGCCGGTCGCCGGGTCTATACCCAGTTGTCCGGACATAAAAAGCATGTTCCCAGCCTGTATAGCTTGGCTATACGGGCCAATTGCTGCAGGCGCAGCTACTGTTGCGATTACTTTCTTCATTGTATTTTATATTATTTGGCTTCTATTGCTTGTTCGTTCATGCGCTGGCGCACTACTTCGTAGAGTAGGATGGAGGAGGCAACCGATACGTTCAATGAACCGATTGTGCCGAATTGCGGTATCTTTACCATGCTGTCGCAAATACGCAGATTGTCCATCGATACACCCGTATCCTCGGCACCCATCACGATGGCAACGGGGCCGTCATAAGTTATGTCCGTATAGTTCTCGGCCGCTTTTTCGCTGGCGGCATAGACCTTCACGCCGCTTGCTTGTAGGAAGCGGATGGATTGGTTGATGCTCTTCTCCTTGCATACGGGAAGTACGTGGAGGGCGCCCGCAGAGGTTTTGATGGCATCTGCGTTCACCGTTACGCTGCCTTTGCTGGGTATTACGATGGCGTCTACTCCGGCGCACTCGCAGGTACGCGCAATCGCTCCGAAGTTACGTACATCCGTTACTCCGTCCAACAAGACGATGAATGGACTTTTTCCCTGTTCGTAGGCGAAGGGGATGATGTCTTCCAACCGTTGGTAAGAGATGGAGGGGATGAAACCGATCACTCCCTGATGGTTCTTACGCGTTAATCGATCAAGCCGTTCGGCAGGTACGCGTTGTACTGAAATCTCACGTCCTTTCAGTACATCGAACAACTCTTTGGATAGGTCGCCTTGCAAGTCGCGTTTCACCAATATTTTATCTATTTCCTTTTCGGCCTGTATTGCCTCAATAACGGCACGTATGCCGAAAATCATTTCGTTTTCTTTCATCTATTGTAATTTACTAGGCAAAGATACAAATAATATTTTGTCCTGATGCCTCGATGCAGGTTTCTGTTATTTTTTCAGTGTTGCGTCCAATAGATTGGGGCGGTCGTTTAGCAGGTCGGAAGGGCGGACGGTGTTGAACTCGACAATTTTGCCCTCAGCATCAATCAAAACAAATAAAGGCACGGCGTTCGTGCTGTAAACGGCAACACGTTCATCAGTCCAGGAGTTGGCACGCAGGTTTATTCCCTCTAGGCGATATTCTTTAATCAGCTTTTTCCAGCGGACGTTGTCGTTATCCAGACAGATATATAAATAGGCAATCTTGTCCTTGTGTGCTTGATATTTTTTGTGGAAAGCCTCGGCTTTCTTAAATTCCTGTATGCACGGACCGCAACCAGGACTCCAAAAGTCAATATACACTACTTTCCCTTTGAAATCGGTTAAGGATACTGGGCGACCTTTCTCATCGTTGAGGGTGAAGTTTGGTGCCGGCTGCCCTTTACTCATTTTTCCGAAAATTTGATCCAACGTCTTTCCAAGTATAGCAGACGCCATGGGGGTGGTACACTTTTCGGCAAGATACTCTCCGACCTCTTTTATCTCCGCTGTTGGTTCCCAACCAAACCATCGAAGTCCTCTCTGGAAATTGCTAGCGAAAAACCAGTCGAACAGTTCTTTATCAGGAATGGTAAGTTCGGCTACTTTGATTTGATTCATCAATCGTTCTGCATTGTTGTTGTTGAGAAACAGGGTAGTCGTTTCGTTCAGATTAGAAGCGATGTAGCCCCACATAAAGGAGGTTGCCTGAGATGAGAGGAACGGATTAAAGGAGGGGTCTTTGTATAACGGCATCTTCTCCTGCTGCTCACCAGGATAGCAACGGACTCCCTGTCTGTAGTATAAAGCTTTGAGCGCCTTGCTGTCGGCAGCTATAAAACCGAGTGCATCAAAATAGCCGCGTTGCAATAGATAGTTCTCGTGAGGGATGTCTCCGTGTTGCGCAATAAACTCTTTGATAGTGGTCTGGTAGTCCAGAATATATTTTCTCGTAGCGTTTATTACGGTGGTGTCGGCTCCTACAATGCCCTTTGCCTGATTTTTATATCCTATTTGGCTGAGATCGAGAAAGGGCTTTCTGAACTTTCGGTACAACTCCATATTGAGTTCAATCTCTCGGTTGCGCATAGGAGTAGTTCCTTGCAGCTGCATGGTGGCCAAGCTGTTGTTATAATCGAACGTCAGATTGAGCGTATCGGATGGACAGGCAAATGTTGTTACGGCGTCATTGCCCAGATATAGATAAAGATCTTGTTCGCCTATCAGGGGCATTTCTTTTTGAAAGCTGCCATCGGCGTTGAAGGGGATGTCGTAAGTTATGTTATCGAAGGGTGCACATACGGCTATTCTGAAGACCTTCTGATCTTTGGGCACATTCGTAGCTTTTCCTTTCAGCACAAATGCCCCTTGAGTGGGTATTTTGTTACTTGTGCTTTTTTGTGCATAACTTTCTGTGGTAAAAACACTACCGACGCCTATTGCCATCAGAAGTAACCATGTGTGGATTGACTGTGTCATGAATATTTTATTTAAGTTAGGACAAAAGTAGAAAATATAATTTGATAATAAAAGGTGCCAGCATATATTAGTTTCATAGTAGTGAAACTAAAGTTTCATCACTATGAAAC
>JAVVRI010000017.1:15492-23437 GCA_036654795.1 Tannerellaceae bacterium | reverse complement strand
AGCAATGCGTGGCGTATCTCCCGGTAGTTCCCAGAAACTGCTAATGGCATTGGGGATTGAACGTAAACATACCCGGTTAGGGAATTTGTATCAGGTAATACCGATGGTTTGAATAAGGAGGTGCTCGTAAAGCACCTCTTTGTTTCACGTTTCACCGTAACCTGCAGTCCGTTATGATGTTATGACTGTGAAAGGAGATTCGGATATTTCTATTTTAAGGTCACTCCAGGAAAGCATGAGTGCTTTTAGAGACTCCACTAGTCCTCTTTAGGTTACTTCCGAAACTTGAGTCAATATTATTATGAAAATATATCATCGAAATTGAAATAATTCTATACCTTTGGCGGAACAAATCTAATTTGTACACAGAGATATAACATAATTGTCAGAATGAGCACATATAGCCAGTTAACCAGAGATGAACTTCTCTTGCTCGTACAAAAGCGCGATCGTGAGTTATTCAAGTGTAAAACAGTTTTTTCTAGTGATTTTAGCAATTTTAAACGTGTTATTTCAGACGTTTCGATGCTATTATTTAATTCGGCAGAACAAGATCCGATACGAAAATCCATGCAAAAGTTACTTACTTACTTTGAGGTTGACTGGGCTTATATCGGTATATTAAGAGAAGAAAGAAAAATAGTGGATTTCCCTTGTGAAGTAGTGAGCCCATGGTTCGTCCCTCCTACAAACAATAGTCCAGAGCTTTCGTATGAAACAATACCATGGATCATAGAGACAATTAAAAGTGGACGTGACATCGTGCTCAACGATGTTAACAATATGCCCAAAGAGATAATAGCAGACCGAGAACTGATCCATTTACAACAGTTGAAATCGACACTGATAATTCCTCTGTCTTTTCATAATCAAATACAGGGATTTATCGGTTTCGACTCCACCCGAATACAACGTAACTGGAGCTGGTTGGAGATAGAGAACCTACACATTATAGCCAATATATTCTCCATCATTATAGAACGTTGGGAAACAGAAAACAACATGGAGCAGTCGCGCAAACGGCTGTCTGAACTAAGTACCCAGTTCAAATCCTTTTTCGACGAACTGCCCTTAGGAGTAGAACTTTATGATGCTAATGGGACAATGATTGATGCTAACGAAGCAGATGCAGAGATATTTGGCACGGTGCGCGAGAAGTTAATAGGCGTCAATCTTTTTGAGAATCCGAATCTGACGGAAGAAACACGTTCCTATATAAAGAACAATTCAGATTTGTCCTTTTCGTTGGTCTATAAGTTCAATAAAGTCAAGAATCGGAAATATTATAAGACCTATCTGGAAAACCAGACGAAATACCTGCAAGTAAAAGGGCATCCGCTTACGGATCCTGAATTTGGCAAAATAGGTTACCTCTTTATTGTATCCGACAACACAGAGAGTACGCTGAAAGCCGGACAGACAGAAAACAACCTTGCTACACTGAAAGCCGTTTTATTAAATCGGAAATCCCTTATCGGTGTCTTTGACATTGAAAAAGAAGAAATCTTCTTCGACCGTGTGCTGAACGGTGACCGTCTGGAAAGCAAAACATTCAGACGCATATGGAACCGTAGCCGCATACCGCTGGATGAACTACTATCTTTTAGCATATTTGGAGATAATCCGGCTGATAACTTCGGACTCTTCCGCCAGATCATGCAGGGAAAAAGCAAGAATTGCAGCATAACATTCTACGTCTGTGTGGACGGAGAAACAAACTGGTTTCGCATCAACGCACAGGCCTATCAGCTGAAAAGCAACGGAATACCATCCAAGATAATCTGTTACATCGTAAACATTACACAGGAAAGAGAATTGCAACGGCAATTGATCAATGCACAAAATGAAAGTCGCCGAGCCGAGCTAGAAATGCAAAAAGCACGCGAAGCAGACCAGCTAAAATCAGCCTTCCTAGCCAATATGAGTCATGAGATACGTACCCCACTCAATGCAATTGTAGGCTTTTCAAGCATCATTGCTGAAACCGAGAATGCCGATGAACGTAACAGCTATATGAAGATTGTTAGCGAAAATAACGACTTGCTACTACGCCTAATCACAGACATACTTGATTTTTCGAAAATAGAATCGGGAGTACTCGATTATACGATGGAAAAAGTCAGCCTAAAGGAAATATGCACAAACCAACATATCATCCATTCCGAGAAAGCACCTAAAGGAGTCGAAATACGATGTCCGCTGGAATCACTACCAGACTGCACGCTATTCACGGACTACAAACGAATTTCGCAAGTGATCTCCAACCTGCTTTCGAATGCAGTTAAATTCACCTCTACCGGCACAATCACACTCACCTACAAACAGGAAGAGAAAGAATCTTTTGTACGCATTGAGGTCATTGATACAGGTGTCGGAATTGCAAAAGAGCACCAAGCAGCTATCTTTGAACGATTTGTTAAAGTAAATAACTTCAAGCAAGGTACAGGATTAGGTCTTTGCATCTGCAAAACAATCGTGGAAACATTGGGCGGAAAGATTGGTGTTGAGTCCGAGCCGGGCAAGGGGTCAACCTTCTGGTTCACCCTGCCCCTCGGAGAATATACACACAACTAGTATGTAAAAGTACCGCCTCCCAGAAACTCGCGCAAGAGGGAGGTTCCGGGTAGCTTTGTATCCGGTATATAATTGAAATAACGCAAGAAACGCAGCAGACGATATGCTTCCGCATTCTCCTCATCACACTCGCGCACCTCAGCTAGGATCGGTTCGGCATATTTGCGTAACGCAGCCAGTTCGTACAACATAGCGCTGTTAAACATGGCATCCGCATTCTCCTGGTATGGGAATATCCATTTATCCTCCCCTTTACGTACGCTCGCCCAACGGGCAATCGTCTCTTTAGCTGAATAACCACGGAAGCGGTAATCACGGACAATACGACGCAATAGGCGGTTGTCGGTTGTCGGTATCCAATTATGTCTATCCAACGATATAGAGGTAAGAGCAGACACGTAGACGCGGTATTTCTGATTGTCAGGTATGCTAAGAGTCAGCTCCGGATTGAGCGCATGAATACCTTCTATAACCAATACCGAATTTGCTTTCATCTTCAGCTTCTTGCCCTTATAAATACGCATGCCTGATTCGAAGTTGAACGTAGGTAGCTCCACTTCCTCACCCGCCAGTATCCGACCCAAATCATGATTAAAATAAGGCAGATCAAGCGCATAAAGCGATTCGAAGTCATAGTCCCCATTCTCGTCCAAAGGTGTATCTTCGCGATTCAGAAAATAATCGTCCAACGAAAGAGCTACCGGATGGAGCAGATTGGTGATTAGCTGAACTTCCAGCCGCTTACAAAAAGTAGTCTTACCGGAAGAAGAAGGACCGGAAATCAGAACCATACGTACGCCATTCGCATATCGAACAGCAATCTCTTCAGCTATTTTTGACACCTGCTTTTCCTGCATTGCCTCTGACACCATGATTACTTCCGATGCCATCCCCTGCTCAATGGCTTGGTTCAAGTCTCCTACATTATTCAACCCAACCGTGCGTTGGAGGGTAAGGTGTTGCTTATAGGCTTCAAACATTTTATCCTGACGGACGACCGGTTCCAACTCCATAGGGTCTGTTTTCCGAGGAATCCGGAGCAACACACCGTCAAAGTAAGGCTCAATATCAAATAAATGAATATAGCCGGAAGAAGGAACCACGCAGCCATAGAAGAAATTTACATATCCATCCATTTCGTAATAGGATGTGTAAGGCATGCCAGCTGTCTCTATCAACTGCGCCTTTCCATTCATATTTCGTGCACGAAACAGCGTAGCAGCATCAACAGTCCGTACTGTCCTCAGATGGAAGGGCAGATCGGCATCAATGATTTCGTGCATGCGCGATTTTATCTTTTCTATCGTCATGTGATCCATATCTTTTCCGTTATGGATAACGCAGTAATAGCCCTTAGATATGGGATGTTCCAGATTTAAAGTAGCTGTGGGCAGCACGTCGTGCACCGCTTTGGCAAAAATAAAGCAAAGCGAACGGACGTAGGCACGCAAACCGGAGGAATGGGTATAATCAAGGAACTCTACATCTTTCGGATGCCAGCAGCGATAGGTCAAACCTTCTACTTTGTTATTTACTCGGGCATTCATCGGACGGTAACGTAACGGTGCCCCTATTGCAACATAAATATCATACAAAGATGAACCAATAGGTACTTCCTTGTATGAATTGTTATTTTTACAATAAATTGTGATTGATTCGGACATTGTATCTCAGTTATTATTTGTAGTTTTGCCCCATAAAGTTAGGAATATTAATCGGATATACCATCCACTTAAACTTCTTTTAAATGGACTACTCATTTTTTGATTTTCTGACACTAGTCGGCTCACTCGGACTATTCCTTTATGGGATGAAGATTATGAGCGAGGGGTTGCAGAAAGTCGCAGGGGATAAACTACGAGGGATACTCTCTGCCATGACCGCAAACCGTTTTACCGGAGTATTGACGGGGGTAATGATTACAGCACTTATCCAATCCTCCAGCGCAACAACCGTTATGGTCGTAAGTTTCGTAAATGCAGGATTGCTCAATTTAGCCCAGTCCATTAGTGTTATTATGGGTGCTAATGTCGGTACAACCGTTACCGCATGGATTATCTCCCTATTTGGTTTCAAAGTAGACATCAGTGCCTTTTCTCTCCCGCTAATTGGCATTTGTATTCCACTCATCTTTTCCGGGAAAAGCAGACGAAAGTCTTGGGGTGAGTTCTTAATGGGTTTTGCATTCCTCTTCATGGGACTTTCATCCTTGAAAGCATCAGTACCCGATCTGCAAAGCAACCCCGAAATACTGGCTTTCCTACAGAATTATACCTCCATGGGATATCCGTCCCTATTAATCTTCCTACTGCTCGGTACAGTGTTGACAATCATTGTACAATCCTCCAGCGCCACCGTCGCTATCACGCTGATTATGTGTACACAGGGCTGGATACCCTTCGAAATGGCCGCAGCCATGGTGTTGGGAGAGAACATCGGAACAACCATAACAGCCAACCTAGCAGCCATATCAGCCAACATATCAGCCCGCCGAGCAGCTATTGCGCACTTGATGTTTAATGTCTTTGGCGTATGTTGGGTAATGGCTCTTTACTACCCCTTTACCAGTATGATTGCTTGGATTGTAACAAACTATGGACCGGGAGACCCGAACGCCATGACACAATTCCTCAGCACGCTGGACCCAAAGACTATCTCATTGATTACCTCCGGAGCAGAACTGACCGATCCTCATCTGATCGCCCTGCAAAAGCAACTCTTTACGATGCAGGTATCTGTTTCTTACGGCCTCTCCTTATTCCACACCGTCTTCAACATAACAAACGTATGTATCATGATCTGGTTTGTTAAGTTCTATGTATATGTATGTTCTGCAATCATCAAGCCGCGCAATGTAACGGACGAAGAAGAATTCCAGTTAAAATACATCTCGGCAGGTATGCTCTCCACATCTGAAATTTCACTTATGCAGGCTAAAAAAGAGATTGCTGTATTTGGCGACCGCACTTTCCGCATGATGGGGATGGTAAAAAGCCTATTCTACGAAAAGGATGAAGAGACCTTCCTCAAAGTGTATAATCGCGTTGAGAAATACGAAAACATCAGTGACCGCATGGAGATTGAGATTGCCAACTACCTAACCCAAGTGTCTGAAGGACGATTGAGTTCGGAAAGTAAAGAGGAAATCCGTATTATGCTACGTGCAGTAACGGAAATAGAGAGTATAGCCGACTCATGCAACAACCTTGCTCGCAGCATCAAGCGCCGCAACGAAGGTAAGTCCGAGTTTACCGACGAGCAAAATCATAACGTAGACCAGATGTTCATCATGCTGGATAAATCGCTGGAACGAATGAACCTTATCCTGCATAAAACAGAAGTGGTACACGACGACATCAATCCATCATACAACCTCGAAAACGAAATAAACACCTATCGTACGCAGTTGAAAAATCATAATATGGAAGATGTTAACAACAAGAAGTACCAGTATCAGGATGGCGTCTATTACATGGACATCATCTGCGAAAGCGAAAAACTGGCAGACTATGTATTGAACGTAGTACAAGCTGTTGTAGAAAAGAAAATATAACACCTGCCCTTGGCAGAACAATGTATAAAAGCCTTTCCCAAACAGGGAAGGGCTTTTTGCGCAAACAAAATAAGTCTTATGAGATATCTAAAAAACACATGGAGCGGGTTATGCTGCCTGCTTATGTTATTCGCCTGTCAGACCGAGGATATTCCGGAAACTGACAAATCGTTGAACGAATGGATAGAGTCAACTATGCGTGAAAACTATCTCTGGTATAAAGAAATACCGGAAAAAGGCAAGCTCAACTTTAATATGGAACCTGAACCATTCTTCACCTCCATGCTGTCACTAAAAGATGGAAAGAAGAATTCCGACGGGATGCACTACTACTATTCTTATATAAAAGAAACAACAGGCTCAACGAAAAGCTATCATGACGAAAAGCCTTCATTTGGCTTTGAATACAAAACATGGCGCAGTGGGGCGATCTATTCCATCAGCGTACTCTATACGCTACCCAATTCGCCGGCGACTCAGGCAGGACTGAAGCGCGGGGATTGGATTGTGGCCATCAACAACGAGAAAGTAAACAGTTCAAACTATATGAACTTGTCTGATCTCAGTTCGGCCAAACTAGGCCTGTCCGACCGGATAGGCGGGGATGTAAAGCGAACAATCAGTTTGACTGCCACACAAATAACAGACAATCCGGTTTATCTGGAAAAGGTGTTCGATACAGCACCTTTTAGTAATAAGCCGGCTGGCTTTCGAGATCGGAAAATTGGCTACTTGATGTATAACCACTTCACATCCGGTCCAGCCGGAGATAACGATGAAACCTTCAACAACTCCATGCGTAGCGCCTTTGCACGCTTCAAAGCGGCAGGAGTGGAAGACTTCATCCTCGATTTGCGCTATAATTTGGGCGGACTTGTCACTTCCGCTCAGCTGTTGGCTACCATGCTGGCACCCGAAAGCGCACTTAACCAAGAGTTCTGCCACTTAACCTACAACGACAAGTACCCTAGTGCTAAAACAATAGCTCTGGACACCAAATACATGGGACAGGGCACAGGCGGAGCCAACCTTAACTTAAAAAGACTATTCATCTTGATCAGTGATAGGACTGCTTCGGCATCCGAGGCCGTCATCAATGGCTTACGCCCCTACTTAGGCAATAACCTGATTCTACTAGGTACGCAAACAGAAGGTAAAAACGTAGGCTCCGTCACCTATGAAAACAGCAAATGCAAGTACATACTACAACCTATCATCTGTCAAATATTCAACAAAGATAACCAATCTGACTATGTCGATGGATTTATGCCTAACATCCCTCTAACCAAAGAAGAAGGCGACAACATGGGCGAATTAGGCAGTTTGAGTGAGTACTTTCTAAACAAAACCTTAACCTATATTCTCTGGGGAGAAACCACGGTTCGGACAGACTTGAGAATGACTAATAATGACCGTACCCTGATATATTGCTCACTTGATAACCGAAAAGCGAAAGGCTCCATTATAACGGAAAATAGATAAGATCGTTGCACGATTTAAAATGAGACTCTTTTTTTATCGTGCAACTTTTTTACTGCATTACGCACTTATTAATGGCTATTTTTAGCTAAGTTTGTCAAGCTATTGACGATAGTGATCGTTTTGAGCGAATAACTAAAGAGAATTTGATTATGGCAACAAAAGGAATCCCCTACGGACTGAGCGACTATGTAACGCTAAATCGTGACAACTGTTATTACGTGGATAAGACGCGCTTTATCCCCATGATAGAGAGAGCAGCACGTTTCTTTTTCCTTATCCGTCCTCGCCGCTTTGGCAAGAGCTTGATGATAAGCGTCCTTGAAAGCTATTACGACA
>JAVVRI010000017.1:0-15392 GCA_036654795.1 Tannerellaceae bacterium | reverse complement strand
AGCAGTTACTAAAATACGCCAACGACCCAATCGTCACCACCACCATCGGAGCAGCCAAACTGCGCCTTATAACTGTAGTATTCCGCACTTGGGAGGTTGTGGCGATGGAGGAGGTAGAAATTGAACAATTCACAGTCTGAATATTTTTCATTATATTTGTCTGCACGTTAACTACGGCTACCGTTTTTAAAGAAACTAAAGAAAGATTGATTATGGCAACAAAAGGAATCCCCTACGGACTGAGCGACTACGCCCGACTCGCCACACAGAATTATTACTATGTGGACAAGACAATGTTTATCCCCATGATAGAAAAGGCAGCCTCCTTCTTTTTCCTTATCCGCCCTCGCCGCTTTGGCAAGAGCTTGATGATAAGCGTCCTTGAAAGCTATTACGACATCAATAATGCTGACCGCTTCGAAGAACTCTTCGGTGAACGGTGGATCTATACACACCCTACGGAGCTGCGCGCCAAGTTTATGGTGCTGAAGTTTAACTTCTCGCAAGTCAATCCGGCACCGGATAAGTTACTGCCTTCGTTCGAAACACACTGCAAGATGCAGTTCATCCAATTCCTAGATAAGTATGAGTACTTGTTTAAGCCCGGCTTCCGGGAGGAGGTGATGCAATGCACTACGGCAGATGCACGGTTAAGTTATATTAACATGAAAGCCAAAGGCCTCGGATTGCGCCTCTATCTTATCATTGATGAGTACGACAACTTTACCAACACCATCCTTTCCACTTACGGTACGGATGCTTACCGACAAGCAACGCATGGCGAAGGCTTCTTCCGTTTCTTCTTTAACGTAATAAAAGGAGCGACAACCGATAGTGGCGCAGCGTTGGAACGGATGTTTATCACCGGTGTATCACCAGTGACGCTAGACGATGTGACTTCAGGCTTCAATATAGGTGCCAACTTTAGTTCTGATGCCGACTTTAATAATATTATAGGTTTTAGCGAAGCTGAACTACGCACAATGCTGGAATATTACAATAAAGAGGGGAAATTGGTGGACAGTGTGGATACACTTATCAATACAATGAAGCCGTGGTACGACAACTACTGCTTTGCCAAACGTTCGCTGGGCGAAAGCATGTATAACTCAGACATGGTGCTTTACTTTCTGAATAACTACATACGTACTGGATATGCGCCGGAAATGATGGTAGATAACAATATCCGTACGGACTATAATAAGATCCGCCACCTGATCCGTCTGGATAAGAATTTGGGGGCAAACTTCTCTGTTGTGCGCGAGATTATTGAAACAGGGCGCACAGTTACAGAACGCATCAACGACAGTTTCCCTGCTGAGGCGATGGTAAAGCCGGATAACTTCAAATCACTACTTTATTACTTCGGGTTACTAACTATTAACGGTAGTGAAAGGGGTAAGGTAGTGTTAAGCATTCCGAACCAGACAGTACGCGAACAGCTCTTTAATTATCTTATCGAGAGCTATGAACAGGCAGAGATCTTCTCCATCGACCTTAGCCACTTGAGCGACTTGATGGGAGGAATGGCCTACGATGGCAATTGGCAGCCACTCTTCGCCTACATTGCCGCAGAGCTCAAAACGCAAAGCCGCATTCGCGAATTCATCGAAGGAGAGGCGCACGTGAAAGGCTTCTTGCTCGCTTACCTAGGGCTGTCAAACTATTACTACCTGCAACCCGAATATGAATCGGGCAAGGGATATGCTGACTTCTACTTTCAACCCAACCCAACGCTTACTGACATTTCTTACGCCTATCTGCTGGAAGTAAAGTACGCCAAAGCCGACGATCCGGAGAGCCGTATCGCTACCTTGAAAGCAGAAGCAGCGGAGCAGTTACTAAAATACGCCAACGACCCAATCGTCACCACCACCATCGGAGCAGCAAAACTGCGCCTTATAACCGTAGTCTTCCGTACTTGGGAGATCGTGGCGATGGAGGAGGTAGAAATCAAATAACAACAAATAAACGATTATAACACATAGAAACATGAAGCACTTAAACACACTGTTACTAGGTATATGCCTCAGTACGCTCTTTGCTTGTAAAGAGGCAACGCCACCGGCACCTATTCTGCCGCTTCCTACGCCTGAACAGATTGCTTGGCACAAAATGGAGACCTATGCTTTTGTGCATTTCGGTCTGAACACCTTTAATGACCTAGAGTGGGGATACGGCAACACGCCCGCAGCAACCTTTAACCCGACGAATCTGGATTGCGATCAATGGGTACGTACCATCAAAGCTGCCGGCTTGAAGGGTGTGATCCTAACCGCCAAGCATCACGATGGCTTCTGCCTCTGGCCTACCGAGACAACGGATTACAGTGTAAAGCAATCTCCCTGGAAAGAGGGGAAAGGAGACATGGTGCGTGAACTATCAGATGCTTGCAAGCGTCACGGCTTGAAATTCGGCATATACCTCTCTCCTTGGGACAGAAACAACGCCAACTATGGGAAACCGGAATATGTAGCCACCTTTCATGCACAAATGAAAGAGCTGATCAGTAACTATGGTCCACTGTTCGAGTACTGGTTCGACGGTGCCAATGGCGGTAGCGGCTGGTATGGAGGTGCGGACGAGGCTCGTAGCATCGACCCAAAAACCTATTATCAATACGAAGAGGCACGCAAAACCATCAAGAAGCTCCATCCGGGAGCTATGATCTTCGGCGGTACTGTGCCGGACATTCGCTGGATTGGCAATGAAGAAGGATGGGCGGGCAATACGCAATGGAGTCTCTACACTGTTTCCAAAGAAACAGACTACCATCAGAACCAATGGGGTATGGAGGACGGCGAACAATGGTTGGGCGGCGAATGTGACGTATCCATCCGCCCGGGATGGTTCTATCATGCCCGTGAAGACCATCAAGTGCGCTCATTGGCACATTTAGTAAACCTTTATTACAATAGTGTAGGTCATAATGCGAACTTCCTGCTCAACTTCCCAGTAGCCCTGGATGGCAGGATCAATCCCGTAGACTCTGCCCGTGCAGTGGAATGGTATCAGACCATCCAACAAGACCTCAGAGAAAATCTATTGAAAGGCATCTACGTAGAAGCCAGCAACAAACGTGGGCGCAACTTCGGTGCAAACAAGGCAACCGATGGTAATTGGGATAGTTATTGGGCAACAGAAGACGGCGTAACCAACGCCTCGCTCACCTTTACCCTGACCCGACCGACAGAGATGAACCGCCTGCTGATTCAGGAATACATTCCGCTGGGACAGCGCGTCAAAGCATTCAACATTGAAGTGGAAAAGAATGGCCTTTGGGAGACAGTCGCTACGGTAGACTCGACTACAACAGTCGGTTATAAACGTATTGTCCGCTTCCCAACCGTAACAGCAGAGAAGCTGCGCGTCAACTTTACTGATGCCCGCGGGCCACTTTGCATCAATACGGTAGAAGCCTATCTAGCCCCCGCATTAGTAACAGAGCCCGTCATCACACGCAATGGAGCAGACGAAGTGAAAATACAAGCCGGCGACACCGGATCTGAAATACATTTCACCACCGATGGAAGTACGCCCACAAAAGACTCTCCCGCCTACACTGCTCCGTTCACTTTTGCACAGAAAGGAACCATCAAAGCCATTGCTTGGGACAAGGCGTTCGATAAAAGCAGCCCCGTTTCCGTGCAGTCATTCGATCTGCCTGCCGGTAGTTATACCATCCTTTCGCCCAAAGACGAGAAGGCAGCGATGATACTAGACGGCAACGGATACACCACCTACTACCTGCCAGCAGGCAAACAAGAACTAATCCTAAAACTGAGTAAAGAGGCGCGTATCAGTGGCTTCCGTTACACTCCGAACCAAGGACGCGATGCCAGTGGACACATCTCCGACTATGAGCTATACGTCAATGATAAAAGAGTAGCAAAGGGCGAGTTCTCCAATATCCGTCATAATCCGATTGAGCAGGAAATCCGCTTCCCCGCAACGCCCGGAACGCAAATCCGCCTCATGGCTACCCGTATCACCGATGAACGGAAACAAGCGGGTATTGCTGAATTCTCCGTCATTACAGAAGAATAAGCAGCCACCATTCAGCAACTGACCGCAACCTTTCCCCTCCACAAGAAAGGTTACGGTCAGTGTTACACACAAAGTTTGTTTAGATAGTTTTAGCAAAAATATTTAAATTGAACTTACGGCGTGCTGACTGAATCGCAGGTAATGTTAAACCGGAAGGTGGCGCCTTTGCCTAGTTCGGATTCTACGGAGATAGTACCCTTTAGCTTGTGAACGATCATTTGGCAAATGGATAAGCCAAGGCCTGTTCCTTGTACAAACTCGTCAAGCTTGATGAAACGGTCGAATATTTTCGGTAGCTTTTCTTTACTAATCCCTTTTCCGGTATCGGTTACATAGAACGACAGTCCCGTTGTTGTTTTGCTGAACCCTATTGTGATGGAACCTGTCGAAGTGAACTTCGAAGCATTGCTCATCAGGTTGGACAATACCTGCGTCAGGCGGTTCTTTTCCGAATGTATGAAATAGCTGGGGTAAGGCAGGTTGCAGACTAATTCTACCCCTGTTTTTACGATTGGGATATAGACTTTCTTTAAATCATTTATCACCTCTGTGATGTCGAAGTCTGAATAATTGAACTCCATCTTTCCGGCCTCTATTTTAGAGAGGCAGAGGATATCGTCGATGATCTGGAGCAGCAGGCTGTTGTTGTCTTCAATGATACGTACAAATTCGGCTACCTCCTTCTTATCGTCCGTCTCTTTTAGTAATTGCGAGAAGCCTACGATGGCGTTTAGGGGGGTGCGTATCTCGTGGCTCATATTGGCAAGGAAGGCGCTTTTCATCCGATTCGACTCTTCTGCTTTTTCTACGTGGGTCATGTCGAGCAGTATGCCGGTGATGGATATTATTTCGCCATTTTTGTCTCTCTCAATCGGGACGGCGAATGAGTTGATCCATCTGTAGTCGGTGTCATCATCAATTTTAATGCGGAAATGCGAGTTTGTAGTCAGATAATTGTTGTCTACTAACTTTGCCATTACATCCATTAGAATAAAGCGGTCGTCCGGATGTATAAAGAACTGGAACGGCTTGCGTATAAAGGTGCCCGGATTGGAAAAGTCTGTATATAGGCGACTAAATGCATTTGTCCTTTTGTCGTAATCCCATTGAATGATATTGCTGCATTGAATAACCAGATCCGAGCGGCGTATGTAGTTTAGTAGCTTATGCTCGCGTTCCACCTCTGCCGTAATCTCTTCGCGGGCACCGATAAGCATCAGCGATTGACCATTTTCATCGATTCTTGATGCTTTGGCAATTAACCGTACCCATCGAAAAGTACCATTCAAGTCTTTTACATGGATTTTGATATTCATTATGTCTAATGTCCCTTCTAACACGTCACGAAGAGCTTTTCGGAATATTTCTCTGCATTTCGGCATCATAATATTTATGCAATCCTCCATCTGAATACTATGAGTGAAGAAGATGGCTTCGTCGGGCGAAGTGATCTTGTCTTTTACTGCGTCATATTCCCAAGTAATCATGTTGGTAATTTGGAGTAGTAAGTCGCGTTGTTTTTTGTTCTCTTGCAGTTCGAGTATTTTGTCGGTCTGCTTGGTTATATCCTTTTGCGTTCCAATTAGATATTTCACCTTTCCATCGGCTCCTTTTACTCCTTTGGCATAGATTTCGTACCAGCGGATGTTGCCGTCCGGTGCAATAAGGCGGAAGGTTTCTATTACTTTATCATGTATTCCGTCCACAATGTCGGACACTAGTTTCCGGTGTTTCTCGCGATCCTCAGGTATGAGTTGATTGGTAACATCGGCAAGTTTCATGCCCGGTTGAGGCACAGTCTCCTTGTCGGCCAAGTCGAAGTCGTCTACATCAGGCAAATACTCCCATACGGATAGTTCGCCGGCTTGTAGGGCCATCTTTAACTTTGAATTTGCATTTTCCAGTTCCTTCCGAGTGGACAACTCTCTCCGTTTTGTCTGCGAATAGATTCTATAGAGAATAAACAAAGAAAATATGAGAAGTAATAGAGATATGAAGATGACTATGATAATACAATGTTCGTCCATGTGTTTTTTCTTGATTGTTATGTACATACGCTAACAAAAGTACATAATAAATTTCATAAGTGTTATAAGCTGAGGTTGTTTTGATGTTTTTTTTTACTTTTGCATTGTCTATTCGTTAGAATACTAATTGCAAACCCAATCAATAGGATTATGAAAAAGAAAATGCTAAGTTTATTGCTTGTCTTTATGTGTCTTTCTTGTGAGAAAGGCTCGTATGATTTATCGGATTACGGGCTGTCGCCGGATAGTGAAACAAATGCTTCACCACTGATGGAGAAGGCTTTGATGGAGATTCAAAAAGCATGTGCCGACAACAAGCCGATTCTTGTCACCTTGCCCAAAGGTCGTTACGACTTTTATCCTGAAGGAGCTGCTGAGCGAGAGTATTTTGTTTCTAATCACGACCAGGACAATCCTAAGCGGGTAGGTCTTGCTTTTGAGGATATGAAAAACGTAACCTTTGATGGACAAGGTTCAGAACTTATTTTTCACGGACGAATGTTGCCGGTATCGTTGCTACGATCAGAGAATTGTACGCTGAAGAACTTTAGTATTGACTTTAAGAATCCCCATATCAGTCAGGTAAAAGTGCTCGAAAATGACACGTTGGCCGGAAGCATCACGTTCGAAGTGGCTCCGTGGGTGGAGTATGAGGTGCGAGACAGTGCTTTTGTGGCAAAGGGTGAAGGTTGGGAGCATATACCCGGTTGGGGTATTGCTTTTGAAGGAGAGACGAAGCGACTGGTCTATACCACCAGCGATATTGCTGTCGGCACTCGTGGCGTAACGGAGCTTTCACCGCGTGTTATCCGGTCTTCCCACTGGGATAACAAGAAACTGATCCCCGGAACTGTTGTGGTGATGCGTAGCTACGGCCGCCCCACACCGGGCATTTTTCTTTCTTACGACACTAATACGCAGCTCAGCAACGTCCAGGTTCATTATGCTGAAGGAATGGGTTTGTTGGCTCAGATGAGCGAAAACATTACCTTAGACGGCTTTTCTGTCTGCCTTCGCGGCGAGAGCGATCCGCGTTATTTCACGACTCAGGCTGATGCTACCCATTTCTCCGGTTGTAAGGGGAAAATTATTTCAAAGAACGGTCTTTATGAAGGCATGATGGACGATGCAATTAACATACATGGCACTTACTTAAAGGTGCAAAAGCGTGAGGACGATCGGACATTGGTCGGAGAATATATGCACGGACAGACTTACGGCTTTCTGTGGGGAGAAGTGGGAGACACGGTGCAGTTTGTAGATTCAAAGACAATGGAATTAATTGGTGATCAAAACCGGATTACGGCCATCGACGTGATAGACAAACCGATCGATAAAGGGGTAAAGCAGTTCCGAATCCGCTTTGAACTGCCGGTGGATACGGCCATAAACGAATCGGCCTTCTTCGGTATCGAGAATCTTAGCTGGACGCCCGAAGTCCTTTTTGCCGATAATATTATCCGCAACAACCGTGCCCGCGGCTCTTTATTCAGTACTCCTAAAAAGACGATTGTAGAGAATAATTTGTTCGACCACACCTCCGGTACCGCTATCCTGCTTTGCGGTGACTGTAACGGTTGGTTTGAGACCGGAGCCTGCCATGATGTGCTGATCAGGAACAACAAATTTATAAATGCATTGACGAACATGTTTCAGTTTACTAACGCCGTTATCTCTATCTACCCGGAGATCCCTGATCTGGCTGCTCAGCAGAAGTACTTTCATAGCGGTATCGTGATCGAAAACAACGAGTTCGAAACGTTCGATGCCCCGATTCTGTATGCCAAGTCGGTAGACGGTCTTATTTTCCGCGGAAATACGATCAAACAGAATAGCGACTATCCCGCTTTTCATTGGAATCGATATCGCTTCTTCTTCCAGCGCGTGATCAACGCCGACCTGAAAGACAATCAGTTTGATGGTGGCTTCGACGAAGCGCGGGATGTAAAGACAGAAAATTAAGTAGTAAAAAAATACAGTGCTAACCACTCCAAAATTAGTACTGCAGTTTGAGATGATTTTCACTAGGCAGCGAAAAAAAATAGCTAACGAGCCGTTTTTTTTCGCTGCCTAGCTATTTTTAGATCGCTGCCTAGCTATTTCAATTTAGCTGCCCAGCTATTTTTGTTATTTTCCCGGTATCCATGGGGCTGTTTGGGAGTTAAGAAGTTTGAGAGCCTGCCCGTTGAAACTGAAAGCGTAATGATAGATTGTCCCCTTTTTCCAAAAGATGGTGGAAGGAAAGGTATAGAGATAAAGGGAGCCGTTGATGCGGAAACGTACTTCCACATCGCCATTACTGAATGGTTTGTCGGGTGGAAGGATGTTGATATGCAACGGTGTGTCGGACGAGAGAGAGCCATTCTCTGTCTTTACTCGTTTTGTGCCGAGAGCCATTGGATGAACAAGGGTGAGCAGGGTAGGAATGGTCGTATCTATATCTGGAGTGATCTGCCCTGTCGCTATGTTCATCGTGCCGGCACTGTGCAGGAGATTTCCACCTGCTCTGTTACTAATTTGGATGGAACTGATGGAATAACTGCTGTCGTTTATCCCTTCGCCACATACCTCGAATGTGACTCGTACCAAGGCGTATTTCATCTGTAACTGTGCGTAGGGTGAAATTTGGCTTACGGCTTTTTGACCTACGGCCTGCCTGCCATACATATAGTCCGGCGTATAATTGGCATCGGCGGCTATT
This sequence comes from Tannerellaceae bacterium, assembly GCA_036654795.1. Lineage (GTDB taxonomy): Bacteria > Bacteroidota > Bacteroidia > Bacteroidales > Tannerellaceae > JAVVRI01. The sequence goes on along the minus strand of JAVVRI010000017.1, from coordinate 6,617 downwards.
TTAATGGGTATGCGGTTCGGATTGAACGGATAAAGTGCCTGATAGGGGGCGTAAGCATAAATAGTGGCTGCTTTTGAAGTAAGCATAACTTTGGGTGTTTGCTGCCAGTTGATTCGCCTATGCTTGAGCGAGGTGGCTTTAAGCTTTATGTTGTTATATTCGCTCTTGCCGTTGTAGAGATTTCCCGGAGTACCGCTTGTAGCATGCAAACCGATGATTGCGTTTTGTGCAAACTCCTGAACGAGTGTTGCTGACTGTGAAGTTAGTGTTCGTGTAGTCACAATCAGTGATTGATTATCCGGCTCGAATAGTCTTTTTAATTGCACTTTTTCTTTTTCAGCCGCATAGCCGATGATTATTACACTAATGAAAAAGGCGGATGTTAGTAATCCTCTCATTGTTTTGTCTACTTTTGTCTGATATTAGTTTTTTACTTTTTGCAAAGGTTTATCCTTTTAGGTGGAAAGGGAGAAGCAATGGGTATAATTAAATCGCTATATTATACAAAACGACAAGGTGCAAATTGTGTATAGGCGTCAAATTATCTATCTTTACAAGAAGTGGCTGTTTGATATTTTCAGCTGTCGAAGTTTTTTAATTAAACCCAGAGGATTATGTTGGATATATTACAACTTTTACTTAGTTTGCAGATCATCGGTTTTTGCATGTTTGGTGGTATAACCATTCTGTTGCGGGCAATGAAGAACAGAGCGAAATGCATTTTTGGCTCGAGTATGTTGCTTTGGGCTCTTCTGGCCGCTGTACGGTTGTCGGTCAATTTGTTTATAAAGCCGTCTAAGGAAATTTTTCATCCCGACATCCTGCTGATCGGCTGTGTCGTGGCGGTTAGTTTGGCTTGTTATGTGATCGAGATGTTGCGTCCGGGCTATCTAACGGTTCGGAGGTTTATGCTTTTTGTCAGCCCTATTTTGCTGAGTGTTTTGTTTCGTATTATCTATTATTTGGGGGGAGGAGTGATTGATAATTACTATACCATGGACGAGCTGTTTTCAGCAATGAGTGTAGGTCTGTTTGTCCGGCTGGTCTTTTTGCTGTTTATGCTTCTCTATATGGCGTTGCCGCTTGTGCTGATTCTCCAGTACAATAATGGTTACACGCGCTACCTGCAAAATACAGTTTCCGATCCGGAGAATTACGACCTTAGCTGGCTGAAAAAGATTTTGATTGTCCTTTCGCTGATGTATGTTTTCTATATTGTGCTGTTGCTTACCAACAGCGTGTTGCTATATGTTATCAATAAGGCAACCCTTTTAGTAATCTGGTATTACTTCTTTTATAAAGCTTTATTCATGAAGGTGATTGAGCATGATTACTCGTTTGAAGCTGGCTGGAAGCTACCGGATATGGAAACCACGCGTGCGGTGGAAGAGGAGTTGATCGTGAGCGATGAAGAGCAGCGAAGCCTCCTCTTCAAGCATTACGCGAAAGAGGTGAACGACTGGTTTATCAAGGAGAAACCCTATCTGAGCGAAGACCTCCGCCTGACGGATATTCAGCGTGTGCTGCCAATTAGCCGTTCCTACCTTTCGCAACTGTTTAACCGCGAACTAGGTTGCTCTTTCTCTGATTATGTGAATGGTTTTCGGGTGGAGGAGAGTAAGCGGCTCATGGCGGCAGAGCCGGAAAGCAGCCTAAATGAGATTGCCGAACGCTCCGGCTTTCATTCCATCAGCACCTTTCGCCGGTCGTTTATTAAACAGACCGGCGTGATGCCTTCGGAGTTTAGGATACATAAATTGACCTAGTTTTACTTGATTACGAACGGCTCCCGCAAATTGCGTGCAAAAGAACTGACGTAGTTACACCAGCTGTCCGGAGTGGCGAAGCCTGACTGGTTCCAGCTACCTCCGGCATAATAGATGTAGGGCTGCCCTTTGTGGTAGCTGTTGATGCTGAGCAAGTGTTTTCCTTGTGTCTTCGTTTCACGGAAGGCTGAGGGGCTGACAACAGCGGTATAGAGCGTGCCTTTTCCCTCTACAGGCGGCTCGGCATAGGCTGCGTATCCTTCGAATGTTGAGTGAAAGATGGCACTTCCTGCTTCCGGACGAAGCACAATGCCGGCAGCAACCTGCATGCTGTCTGCTTCCATTTCAAACTGTTCGGTGATGCGGTTGAGGTAGCTTCCTGCATCCAGTGTGATGATGCGTGTCTCCGTTACCATCTGGCTATCCACAAGGAAGGGGGCATAACTCAAACGAACAGTGAAGCGTAACGGACCGGCATCCAAAACCTCGTAAGCCGTATAGTTATTGCCAAGCCAAAGTGAATCCTTCACAAATGGGGCAAGAGCACCCACTCCTAGTGTACGGCCTACCTTATAAAAGTCCATTCCCTCGCCGTGATCTTCGTGGTAGGAGGCGGTGCCGCTCAGGTCGCCTGCGTACCATTTGTCAATCACCAAGGCTTCTGTTTTCTTAACCCAAAGGTCGATGCCGTTACTGATTTCGCCGGTAGCTTCGAGGGCAGGGCCGTAGGCGCGGAAGGCTACCCGGTTGTTTTCCCAAGTGAAGTCGTCCTTCCTTTCGGGTACAAAGCGGCCATACACCTTGGGCTCGAAGCAGAGAGGTGTACCACTGCTAAGGTTATATACTACTGTTTTGTGAGCTTGTACGGATACAGGAATCAGCAGCGTAGGTGTGTTTGCTTCTGCGCCGGATATCCATTGGTATGGCACTGCAAGGCCATCTGCATTCGTAATGACGAGGCTGTCTTTGCTTATTTCTGCCAATTTGGGGGCAAGAACAGTCCAAGGTATTTCTATTACCTCTTCTGTCCGGTCTCGGTCAGAAGGGTTGCTGATGGAGATGCGTGCCGCGCCCCGCCCGCTCTGGCAGGAGGGGAGTAGCAGACAGGCCATGAGGAGGAACAGGAACTGTTGTATTGTAGATTTATTCATCTTTCGAATCTGTTTATTTGGGTTGCTTACCGATGTAGGCCAGGATACCACCATCTACATAAAGGATATGTCCGTTCACGAAGTCGGAGGCAGCGGATGCCAAGAACACAGCTGGTCCCATCAAATCTTCCGGTGTGCCCCATCGATCAGCTGGAGTCTTGGAGAGGATGAAGGCATTAAAGGGGTGTCCCTCTGTGCGTAGCGGAGCCGTCTGCGGTGTGGCGATATAGCCCGGTCCGATGCCATTACACTGGATGTTATACTGACCATACTCGGAAGCAATATTGCGGGTCAGCATTTTTAATCCTCCTTTGGCGGCAGCGTAGGCAGAAACAGTTTCGCGCCCCAGTTCGCTCATCATGGAGCAGATGTTGATGATCTTACCATGCCCAAGGCGAATCATTCCCGGAATTACAGCTTTTGCAACGATAAACGGGGCGGTCAGGTCAATATCTACTACCTCGCGAAACTCTTCGGCCGTCATGTCACACATTGGGATGCGTTTGATGATACCGGCATTGTTTACCAGAATATCTATTGTGCCGATCTCTTTTTCTATCTGCTCGACGAGGGCATGGACGGCAACCTCGTCGGTCACGTCGCATACGTAACCATGTGCCGTGATGCCTGCTTCGGCGTAGGCGCTAAGGGCGGAGGCTACGCTTTCTGCCTTGCGGCAGTTAAAAGCAATGGTTGCGCCTGCTTCGGCATAAGCCGAGGCAATGGCGAAACCGATGCCATAAGCGGCGCCCGTAACGAGCGCCACTTTTCCTTTTAATGAGAAGTTAACCATGTTTATCTGTTATTTTAATTGATCAATAGGAAGAATATCTTGGTCGTTGTAATCTAGGTTCTCACCGCCCATACCCCAAATGAAGGTGTAGTTTGTCGTTGCGGCTGCGGAGTGTATCGACCACTCAGGCGAGAGGATAGCCTGATGGCCTTTCATCCATACGTGGCGCGTCTCTTCCGGCTCGCCCATCAGGTGGCAGACGGCCTGTCCTTCCGGCACTTCGAAATAGAAATAGGCCTCCATTCGGCGTGAGTGAGTGTGTGCCGGCATCGTGTTCCATACGCTACCCGGTGCCAGTTCCGTCATCCCCATTTGCAGTTGGCAGGTGGGGAGTACCTGATTGACGAGCATCTTGTTTATCCTTCGTGCGTTCGATGTCTCGAGCTTGCCCATCTCAGCCACAACAGCATCGTCTCGAGTTACTTTTTTATCCGGATAATTGCAGTGTGCGGGTAGCGAGTTGAAGTAGAAGAGGGCTGGTTGAGCGTCGTCAAGGCTTTCGAAGGTAACGGTGCGGTCTCCGCTTCCTAGGTAAAGAGACTCTTTGTAGTTCAGTTCGAACTTCTTTCCGTCAATGTGTACAATTCCGGAACCGCCCACGTTGAACATACCCATCTCCCGGCTGTGCAGGAAGTAGGCTTGTTTGAGCGGATCAATAGTCTCCAGTGTAAGTACTTCTCCTTTGGGCATGATGCCACCTACAATCATACGGTCGTAGAGGGAATAGACCATGTTTACTTCGTTTGCCGTAAATAGTTTCTCGATCAGAAAGTCGTGACGCAGGCGGTTGGTGTCATATCCTTTGGCATCTTCCGGATTAGCGGCATAGCGTAATTCGTAATTTGTTTTCATTTTGTATATCGTTTTAAATTGTATTCTTATTTCGTTGTGTTGAGCCGCTTTTTCATACGGAGCAGTGCCTCTACATAGTAATAGTCGGCATAGCTGAGGGGGTACATCTACCTCCTCATTGCCGGGCTTATTGCCGGTGGAGTGCATCAGTGCATCAGTACAAAGTTGCAGTTACTGCCATGCGCATAGCCTGCTCGGTGGATGCGGAAAGTCCCCGTTCGATTACTTCGCCCATTGGCTCTTCTTTCGCTCCGTTACAACCGGCTAGTAATAGCGTGCTCGCAAACATGCAAGATGATAATAGTCGTTTCATTTTCGTTTGTATTTAGGATTTCGTGTAAAATTACATCTTTTATTTTATACGGCTAGCAGTTGAGGGTAGATATTTGTTGAAATTAATGAATCTGTCAACCTGTCCTTTGCGGAAAGCCCTGTTTTCAATAGAAAACGCGTAAACACCACCGGGATGTTTACGCGCATTATGTGTTCAACTGGAGGATCTGTTCATTTATACATTGAAGCGGAAGTGCATGATGTCTCCATCTTGTACGATATATTCTTTACCTTCTACGCTCATCTTGCCAGCTTCTTTAACGGCAGCTTCCGAGCCGAGAGTAATGAAGTCATTGTATTTAATAACTTCGGCGCGGATGAATCCCTTCTCGAAATCTGTGTGGATAACGCCGGCGCATTGTGGTGCTTTGCTTCCTTTAAGGTAAGTCCAAGCGCGTACTTCCTGCACTCCGGCCGTGAAGTACGTTTCTAAGTTCAGCAATCGGTAGGCTGATTTGATAAGGCGGGCTACGCCGGACTCTTCTAATCCTATTTCGCCAAGAAACATCTGGCGCTCTTCGTACGTTTCGAACTCGGCGATCTCTGATTCTGTCTGAGCGGCAACGACGAGGATTTCTGCATCCTCACCCTTTACAGCTTCGCGTACCTGATCAACATAAGCGTTGCCGTTTACGGCACTAGCTTCGTCTACATTGCAAACATACATAACCGGTTTGCTGGTCAGCAGGAATAGCTCATGGGCAATCTTTTGCTCGTCCTTCGTGTCGAACGTAATGGTGCGTGCGCTCTTACCTTGTTCGAGGGCTGTTTTATATTTGAGCAGTACGTCATAGGCTAATTTGGCTTGTTTGTCTCCGCCTGTCTGTGCTTGCTTTTGTACTTTGTTGATGCGGCTGTCTATAGTTTCGAGGTCTTTTAGTTGCAGTTCGAAGTCAATGATCTCTTTGTCGCGTACCGGATTGACCGAGCCGTCTACGTGCGTGATGTTGTCATCGTCGAAGCAACGAAGCACATGCAGGATGGCATCCGTTTCGCGTATGTTGGCCAGAAATTTATTGCCCAGCCCCTCACCTTTGCTAGCACCTTTTACGAGGCCGGCAATGTCGACAATCTCCACCGTTGTAGGTACGATGCGTTGCGGATTGACTAGCTCGGCCAGTTTGTTCAGCCGCTCGTCCGGTACGGTAATTACGCCTACGTTAGGTTCTATTGTGCAGAACGGGAAGTTAGCCGATTGTGCTTTTGCATTTGATAAGCAGTTGAAAAGAGTAGACTTCCCTACGTTCGGTAGGCCTACGATACCACATTGTAATGCCATGTGTATTCTCTTGTTTTTATTTGTTGTCCGTTATAATCATTTGCCGTCTTTAAGGCCTTTTTATTTCGGTTGCAAAGGTAACGATTCTTTTTTAATATCCGTCAACAAACATTCCTTCCCCAATGGCAAACGCATCTAAAACAAGTTTTAAGCTTATGGACTGAATCTTGTAATACCTTCGTCCGAACTGTTAGTACTTTCTATACCACTATTTAGCTCAAAGCATTGTTGTAATTATACTTTTGAGCTGGCTGGAAATCAATTTTGAGCTGGCTCAAAAACAATTACCAGCATGGTTAAAATCAATTTTGAGCTAGCTCAAAAGTATAATAGCATATAAGAAAAAAAGTAATACACCCTGTCCTTTCCATTAATATACTGCACGTTGGAGCTAGCACATCTGCATGCAGTACAACTACAGGCTACTACTTATCAAAAAAAGC
>JAVVRI010000016.1:8194-23555 GCA_036654795.1 Tannerellaceae bacterium | reverse complement strand
TAGAGACTCAACTAGTCCTGAAAGAGTAGATAAAAGCTGAATTACTCATTTTCTGTGAGATGCAGAAGCTTTCTTTAAGCTTAAAACTTATTCTTGGTGTGGTTGAGGAGATTTGCGGGGAAAGGGCTACCTTTGCGCTAACTAAATTTAATTACTCGATTATGAAGCTTCAACAAAAATCTCAGCCGACCATGGGGCGACTGGAGTCTCTCGATGTCCTGCGGGGTTTCGACCTTTTCTGTTTGGTGGCCTTAGAGGCTGTGTTGCATTCTTTTGGTCGTGCTGTGGACGCGCCTTGGTTCGATTCTTTCCTTTGGAATTTTTCGCATGTGGAGTGGGAGGGGTTTTCTCCTTGGGACTTGGTGATGCCGCTTTTCCTCTTCATGGCGGGTGTCTCGATGCCATTTGCCCTGTCGCGCTATAAGGCGGTGGCGGACAAGCGGGCGGTCTACCGCCGTATTATCAAGCGCGTCGTGCTGCTTTGGATCTTCGGCATGATGTGTCAGGGCAATTTGTTGGGCTTGGATCCGGAGAGGGTCTATCTTTACTCGAACACGTTGCAGTCTATTGCCATGGGTTACCTTATCGCCGCCATGTTGTTTTTGCATGTACGTCGGGCGGTGCAGGTCGGTGTGGCCGCAGCGTTGCTACTTGTCTATTGGGCGGCTATGCAATGGGTTTCCGTGGACGGTTTCGGAGGTGGAGACTATACAGCAGATGGCAATCTGGCCGAATGGATCGACCGCATGGTGCTTGGGCGCTTTCGCGACGGTGCGATGCTAACGGACGGTGTTGTGGTGTTTGAACCAAGCTATCGCTACACATGGATATTGAGTAGCTTGACCTTCGGCGTTACCGTGCTAAGTGGCCTTTTTGCCGGACAGATACTCAAATCGGACACCTTGCCGAAGCGGAAGTGGCAGCTTTTGTTTGCTATCGGCGCCGCTCTGGTGGCTGCCGGATGGATCTGGGGCATCTGGTTGCCGGTTATTAAAAAGATATGGACAAGCTCGATGGTATTGGTCAGTAGCGGTTATTGCTTTCTTCTGATGGGGGCGTTTTATTACTGGATAGACTATGCCGGCCATAGGAAGCACCTCGACTGGCTCAAGGTTTATGGCATGAACTCCATCACCGCCTACATGCTTGCCAATGTTATTAATTTTAGCTCCATTACTCGCTCTGTGCTAGGCGGCTTGGAGCAATATACGGGAAATTATTACGTCGTATTGATTGCTATAGGAAACGTGTCACTTATTTATGTACTTTTGCACGTTCTATACAAGCAAAAGATATTTCTTAAAGTATAAATCATAATAAATAATGAAGAATGGAATCAATTAAGCAGATATACCGGATCGGTCATGGCCCTTCCAGCAGTCACACCATGGGGCCGATGCGTGCCGCCCAAATGTTTCTCGAACGAAACCGTGGCGCCGTTCGCTTTGAAGTAACCCTTTATGGTAGTCTAGCTGCCACAGGTAAAGGACACATGACGGACGCTGCCATCCTTGAGGTGCTTAACCCCGTTGCCCGCACGACGATAAACTGGCAACCTAAAATTCGCCTACCACTCCATTCGAACGGTATGCTTTTCGAGTCATACAATGAGCAGGGTGAGGAGTTGGACTCTTGGACTATCTACAGCATCGGTGGCGGAACGCTGGCCAATGCCGACTTCAATGAGTTGAAAACCTCTGAAGTGTATGAGATGCACACCATCCGTGAAATACAACTTTGGTGTGAAAAGACCGGACATTCCTATTGGGAATACGTGGAGCAGCACGAAAGCTCTGACATTTGGGACTATCTGGCTGAAGTCTGGGACGTGATGCAACAAGCCGTTCGCAACGGACTTGAGGCGGAAGGTATCCTGCCCGGTGGACTCGGTATCCGCCGCAAGGCTTCCGACTACCTTATCCGCGCTAAAGGCTATGGTAATAGCATTAAAAGCCGCGGCATGGTCTATGCCTTTGCCTTGGCCGTCTCTGAGGAGAACGCTGCCGGAGGTCAGATCGTAACGGCGCCCACATGTGGTTCGTGTGGCGTGCTGCCTGCTGTGCTTTATCACCTCAAAGACACCCGTGAGTTTCGCGACAGCCGCATCCTGCGTGCCATCGCAACGGCCGGACTGTTTGGCAATGTGGTGCGTACGAATGCCTCTGTATCCGGCGCTGAAGTGGGCTGTCAGGGTGAGGTTGGCGTGGCTTGTGCTATGGCTGCTGCGGCTGCCAATCAGCTTTTTGGTGGCTCGCCGGCACAGATTGAATATGCTGCAGAGATGGGGCTGGAGCACCATCTTGGTCTCACTTGCGATCCCGTCTGCGGACTCGTTCAGATACCCTGTATTGAGCGTAATGCCTTCGCTGCTGCCCGTGCGCTGGACGCGAATACCTACTCCACCTTCTCCGACGGCAAACACCGCGTTAGCTTTGACCAAGTGGTGGAGGTGATGCGCCAGACCGGTAACGACCTTCCCAGCCTTTACAAGGAGACCTCGGAAGGCGGTTTGGCCAAGATGGACAGTCAGTCCTAAGAAGAAGCATTAATATTCTATAAACAGACAAAAAAGAGAAGCGGATATAGTGTTGCTTCTCTTTTTTTATCTCACCTTTGACACATCTGTCAGACAACAAAGTAAAAACAATTAATAACAGAATGAATACAGAAGAATCAATGGTTATAGAAAGCCGTATCCTTGAAGCTGCCAAGCGGACTTTCGTACGAAAAGGATATGAGGCGACCAAAATGGGCGATGTAGCTGCCGAAGCTGGTATTGGCCGAACGGCTTTACATTATTATTATCGAACCAAAGAGATGCTTTTTGATGCAATCTTTGATCAGTTGATCGGGTCACTATTGCCTAATATCCATCGTGTGATGGAGGAAGAAGGCAGTTGTCTTGATAAGATTCCGCAGCTGGTGGAGCAATATATTAATCTGCTGCAAGCCAATCCGCTTTTTCCGATCTTTGTTGTAAATGAAATGAATCGGGATCCGAAGCGCCTCTTTCAGTCGGTCATGAAGGACCCTTCGCGCTTGGAACCTATTTTACACCTGCAACGGCAGCTTTTGATTGAGATGGAGCAAGGGGTTATTCGAAAGATACCTTTAGTGATAGTAGCCTCAACCTTATTAAGTCTTGTCGTTTTTCCTCTTCTTATTCGTAATCCGTTGACTGCAGTTTTTCTGGATGGAAATACGATGCTCTTTGATGAATTTCTGAAGGAACGGAAACCGCTGATTATTGAAATGATGACAAATTTATTGAGACCGGAGAACAGATCAGATATAAGTATATGAATAAATGTAAATTAAAACGAATCGTATTAGGCGCTGCCTTCTTCTTATTGGCCGTGCCTATTGATGGGCAGGAAAGGATTACCCTCAATCAATGTTACGAATGGGCGGAGGCGAATTATCCTCTCATCCATCGGCAGGGGCTGATTCGCGAAACAGAGGGCTACAACCTTGCCAACGCTTCGCGCGCCTGGCTGCCCGGCGTGACGCTAAGCGCGAAGGCTTCTTACCAAAGTGCGGTGACGAAGCTCCCTTTTGATGCGGAAAAGCTGGCTGCTGTGGTACCCTCTTTAAGTATCCCCGTATTGCCAAAAGATCAGTATCAAGCAGTCGCCGAGGTCAATCAGCTCCTTTGGGACGGTGGTGTCATTCGCTCAGCGCGTTCCTTGACGCGTGCGGAGGCGGAGGCAGACCGCAAACAATTGGAGGCAGACCTATATGCCCTGCGCGAACGAGTGAACCAACTCTATTTTGGTTCTTTGCTGCAAAGCGAATTGCTCCGTCAGAACGCTTTGCTACAAGAACAGCTGGCCGTGAATCACGACCGGATTGCTGCTATGATGACCGGCGGATTGGCGAACCTATCCGACTTGGAAAGCATTGAAGTAGAGCTGCTTGGTGCACGCCAACAAGCCATTGAGCTGACTGCCTCACGCACGGCCTACCTCCGCATGCTGGCTGTCTGGATCGGGCGAACGATTGATAATCCCGAAGATCTGGCGATACCCATCCTGCCCGTCGAAGCGTACAGTACTCTCCGCACCATCACCCGCCCCGAACTTCATGTCTTCGACGCCCGAAGCCACCTTTTCGAGGTCCAAAACGCACAACTGACCGCTGCCCTCATGCCTCGCTTCGGTCTCTTTGCTCAGGGCGGATATGGCCGACCGGGGTTGAATATGCTCTCCGAAGCGTTCGATGCTTTCTACATCGCCGGCGTACGTATGAGCTGGAACCTAGGACGCCTCTACACCTTGCGCGATGACCGACGGAAGTTGGACGCTGCCCGCCGCGGAGTAGAGATACAACGCGAAACCTTCCTCTTCAACACTCGCCTTCAGCAGACTGAACAGCAAACGATGATCCGCAAGGCACAAGAGCTGATGCGTGCAGACTCCGCCATCCTCCGCCTCCGCAGCAACATTCGAGAGGCAGCTGAAGTGAAGTTGACAAACGGTGTCATCGCCACCTCCGACCTGATCCGCGAGATCAACGCCGAGTCCCTTGCCCGTCAGACAGAGGCCACGCACCGCATGCAGGAGCTCATGGCCGTCTACACCTACCTGCACACCACCGGAAATACGAACGAACAAGAATAATAATCAATCAGTATGAATATGAAAACAACGATATATATAGGACTTGTTGTCTGCAGTCTCTTACTAACTGCTTGCGGCGACAAGAAGACGGCGTTTGATGCTACGGGTGCCTTCGAGGCTACTGAAATTGTTGTCTCTTCCGAAGCCTCCGGCCGCATTATGGAGCTGACGGTTAACGAGGGAGACCGCCTCAACGCCGGTCAACAGCTGGGCTATGTGGACAGCATGCAGCTTTACCTGAAGAAGCAACAACTCGCAGCCGGCCTTCGTTCTGTGGACATCCGTAAGCCGGACATCCGCAAGCAGATAGCCGCCCTTGAACAGCAGATAGCCACCGCCCGCACCGAGCAACAACGCATGGAGAACTTAGTGCGCGCCAAAGCGGGCAATCAGAAGCAAGTGGACGACTGGGTAAACAACATCCGCCTCCTGCAAAAGCAACTGGACGCTCAGCGCTCCTCGTTGGCGAAGACAACCGGTGGGGCGGATGCCGAGGCGGAAGGAATCCTCTATCAGATCATGCAGTTGGACGACCAGTTGCAGAAGTGTCGCCTTACGGCTCCTGTTCCTGGTACCGTCCTCGTCAAATACGCTGAGGCGGGAGAGGTGACGGCTCCCGGCAAGCCACTCTTCAAACTGGCGGACATCGACCTGCTTTACCTTCGCGCCTACATCACAGCCGACCAACTTAGTACTCTCAAAGTAGGGCAGGCTGTCCACGTCTTTGCTGACTATGGAGCAGATAATCGGCGCGAATATCCCGGTATAGTTACCTGGGTGTCGGACAAGTCCGAGTTTACCCCCAAAGGTATTCAGACAAAAGATGAGCGCGCCAACCTCGTCTATGCCGTCAAGATAGCCGTCCGAAACGATGGTTACCTGAAGATTGGTCAGTATGGCGAAGCAACCTTTCACTAATCCGCCCCACACACATGAAGGAAATAGTGATGAATAATGACATACAGATAAAAGGTATCAGCAAACGATACGGCACAGTACAAGCCCTTGAGGGCATCACACTCACCGTTAAGCCTGCCGAGTTGTTTGGACTGATCGGTCCGGACGGTGCCGGCAAGACGACCCTCTTCCGCATCCTGACCACCCTATTACTGGCAGACGAGGGGACGGCGCAGGTGGAGGGGCTGGACGTGGTGCGCGACTATCGCGCCATCCGCTCCCGTGTGGGTTATATGCCCGGTCGCTTCTCCCTCTATCCGGACTTGACGGTGGAGGAAAATTTGGAGTTCTTTGCTTCCGTCTTCAATACGACGGTGAAGGAGAACTACGAGCTGATCCGCGACATCTATGTGCAGATCGAACCTTTCCGTACGCGGCGGGCAGGGAAGCTCTCCGGAGGGATGAAGCAAAAACTCGCTCTCTGCTGTGCGCTGATCCATCGCCCTTCGGTACTCTTTCTGGATGAGCCGACGACGGGAGTAGATCCTGTGTCGCGCGTGGAGTTTTGGGACATGCTGGATCGTTTGCGTGCGCAAGGCATCACCATCCTCGTTTCTACCCCTTATATGGACGAAGCGTCCCGCTGCGACCGTATTGCCTTGATGCGCGACGGCCGATGCCTATCTGTTGACACGCCGATAGGTATCCGGGCAGCGTTTGACGGGCAGCTGTGGGCTGTTCGAAGTCTTCCCATGTATTCGCTTCTCAAGGAGCTACGCGCCTACGTTGGTACCGCGAGTTGCTATGCTTTCGGCGACGCCCATCACCTGATTTTAAAGGAGCAGGCGGAGGATGCTGAGTCGCCGATCAGGGCTTACCTTGCCGCCCTCGGACGCACGGATGTCCACATCGCCCGCATTGAGCCAACTATTGAAGACTGCTTCATGCAGTTGGGGAAGGAGGCGCCATGCAAGTAATCGAAACGGTCGGGCTGACGAAACGCTTCGGCAGCTTTACGGCAGTGGACGGTATCAGCTTCAGCGTAAATGAAGGGGAGATATTCGGTTTCCTCGGTGCAAACGGTGCGGGCAAGACGACCGCTATGCGCATGCTCTGCGGATTGTCGAAGCCAACGAGCGGCATGGCGCAGGTAGCAGGCTATGATGTCTATCGGGAAACAGAGTCGATTAAGCGTAACATCGGCTATATGAGCCAGAAGTTTTCACTTTACGGCGACTTGAGGGTGTGGGAGAATATCCGCCTTTTTGGTGGCATCTATGGACTTTCCGCCCGCCAGTTGGCGGCTAAGACGGACGAGCTACTGGCGGTACTCGACTTGGAGCGGGAACGTAACACGTTGGTTGATGCTCTCCCGCTTGGCTGGAAGCAGAAGTTGGCCTTCTCTGTTGCCATCCTACACGAGCCGAAGGTAGTCTTTCTGGATGAACCGACTGGCGGAGTAGACCCCGTTACCCGTCGTCAGTTCTGGGAGTTGATCTACGCAGCGGCAGCGCGCGGCATCACGGTATTCGCTACGACGCATTACATGGACGAGGCGGAGTATTGCGACCGCGTCTCCATCATGGTGGACGGTCGCATCGAGGCACTCGACACGCCGACCGCCCTCAAAGCGACTCACCAAGCCGCCACAATGAACGAAGTATTTAGTGCCTTGGCACGCAAAGCAACGAGAGGAGACTAACGAACAATGAAACAATTCAGATCCTTCATAATAAAAGAAATGTACCACATCTTGCGCGACCGGCGTACGATGATGATCCTGCTGGTGATGCCTGTCCTGCTCATCTTGCTCTTTGGTTACGCCATCACGACGGAGATTAAGCGCGTCCCGATTGCGATTCTTGACCTGAGTCGGGATGAGGTGACGCAGAAGCTCTCCGCCCGACTGGAAGCGAGTGAGTATTTCGATCTTTATTCCGAAGTGTCTTCGCTGAAGGAGGCGCAGATCTTATTCCGTCGGAGTAAAGTGCGGCTGGTTATCGTCTTTCCTCCCCAATACGCTGCTACGCCCGATGCCTCAATTCAGATCTTGGCAGATGCCACCGATCCGAACGAGGCTACGCAGTTGACGGCTTACGCTACTGCCATCCTAACGGGGCAATCCGCTCTGCCGACAAATGCTGTCGGGGCGGGGCGCACCGTCCCCGTCATCAAACTGCTTTACAACCCGCAGATGAAGGGCAGTTATAACTTCGTGCCCGGTGTGATGGGACTGATTCTGATGTTGATTTGCGCCATGATGACCTCCGTCGGCATCGTGAAGGAGAAGGAGATGGGGACGATGGAGGTATTGCTTGTCTCCCCCTTGAAGCCAATCTATATTCTGCTCGCCAAGGCGATCCCCTACTTGCTGCTCAGTATGGTAAATATTGCGACGATTCTTTTACTCTCTTATTATCTGCTTGAGGTACCGATTGTAGGTAGTTTGGCGGTGTTGGTTGGACTGTCGGTGCTATATGCGCTGGTGTCGCTCTGCTTGGGACTGTTTATCTCCACCATTGTCAACACGCAACAGGCGGCGATGCTGATTAGCGGGGTGGCGTTGATGCTTCCCACCATGTTGCTTAGTAGCATGGTGTTTCCTGTTGAGAACATGCCGACGGTGTTGCAAGGACTCTCGAACATCATCCCCGCTAAATGGTATATCATTGCGGTGAAGGATGTGATGATAAAGGGGTTGCCGCTCAGAGACATCTTGGGCGAGGTGGCCATACTTCTGCTTATGGCGATTGTGTTCGTTACGCTTGGTGTCAAACGCTTTAAAATAAGATTGTAGATGATGACGTTATTCTATTTATTAGAGAAGGAGTTCAAGCAGATCCGCCGTGACCGCTTTATGCCAAAGATCATCTTTCTGGTGCCGGTGATCCAGCTCATCCTATTGCCCTTTGCGGCGAATTTCGAAATGCACAACATCAACCTAAGTGTTGTAGATGGCGACCATTCCGCCACCTCCCGGCGATTGATTGAGCAAGTGACGGCCTCCGGCTACTTCCGCCTGACTGACCGCTCGGCCACCTATGAGGAGGCGCTTGCCTCTATCGAAAACGATGCTGCCGATCTGATCCTTGAGATCCCCCATAACTACGAGGAACAGTTAGGACGTGAAGGGCACGCTGAGGTGCTGATCGCCTCTAACGCTGTGAACGGTACGAAGGGGGGCTTGGCTAGCTCCTACCTTTCCAACATCCTGCTGCAATTTTCTCCGGTGTCGGTGTCGGCGGGTGGTATGATGTGTGCAAAGGTGGAGGCGACGAACCTATTCAACCCTCATCTGAATTATAAGAGTTACATGGTGCCCGGTATCATGGTCTTCTTATTGACCATCATCGGTGGCTTCCTTTCCGCCCTCAATGTGGTGAGCGAAAAGGAGAAGGGGACGATTGAGCAGATCAATGTGTCGCCTGTGCCAAAGTCTCTCTTCCTGCTCTCGAAGCTGATCCCGTTTTGGATGATCGGCTTTGAACTGCTGACCATTGGAGCGCTGATTGCTTGGGCAGTATATGGGTTGCTCCCGGTGGGGAGCTTTGGGGTGATCTACCTATTTGCCGCTGTTTATTTGATTGCTTTTACGGGGTTCGGGCTGGCTATTTCCTCCATCTCCTCCACGCAGCAACAGGCCATGTTTACGGTTTTCTTTTTCTTCATCATCTTTATCTTGATGAGTGGACTTTTTACCCCCATCAGCAGTATGCCTGAGTGGGCGCAACGGTTGACATTCCTCAATCCTATCCGCTATGCGGTAGAGGTGATGCGCATGGTCTACCTAAAGGGGAGCGGCTTTGCCGACTTACTGGGTCATTTCGGTGCCGTCTGCCTTTTTGCCGTCTTTTTTAATGTGCTGGCGGTGGTAGGATATAGGAAGAACTGATTCGGTTATTCTACACTTACGTGGTGTATGCCCGGAGTGTCCAGTCTGTACGTTTGGCTTGTGCCGGTAGAGGCATTCATGCAGCGGATTGTTTCCGTTACAGTATTCTGCACTGTCACGAGCCATCCCTTTTTCGTTTTCTTGATGTTGAGAATGTCTGTTGTGTTACTATCTGGCATGACGGCCAGTTCTTTAGCGCAATGAACCGTCTCTGTGTGGTAGCGGCGTACAGTGATAGGGAATTTTTTACCATTGTACAGTAAGGAGGTAGTTTGCTGTTCCTGCTCGCTCATCCAGTCTGTATTTAATAGGTAGATGGTGCGGCGGTCGCTACTGTCCCATACGGCGAAGCCGATTGAGGGAGCCGCTTTGATCCAGCCTCTCTGCGATTCTCCGGCAACGGAGGTTGTGGCAATCTGCTTCATCGTTGCTTCGTAGGGGGTAGTCAGCAACTCTTCGGCAGGGTATGCCTTCTGTGGAAAATAGACGATTCGTCCGGAACCAAAGGCTATTTCCGTCTCCTTAGTCAGCTTCTGATAGCCATCGCCTAGCATCTCTCGTATCAGTGCATCGTTGGTCGGGAAGGCGACTGGTTCGTCCGGCTGTAAGCCGGCGTTCAGATGGGCGGCGGATAGCAAGAGGGTACCCCCGTTGAATACATAGTCGCGGATGCGGATGAAGTCTCCCTCGTCGTAACTGTTCCATCCAAGGAAAATCATTGCTTTGTATCGGTTCATCACGTCTAGTGGGGCTTCCACGGGCAACAAGTCCACTATGCCGTAAGGCGTAGAGGTAAACCAGCCTTCCGGAGCGCATCCGTCAAGGATGTTATCGGGATAGAATACGCGCATCAAATCGAAGCTTTCGCACGCTTTGTTGAACTTCCATTTGTCGCCCTCTTGAGACCAGAGGCTACCGCGTCCAAAGGATTTCCAGCCATCGTTGCGTCCTTGTATGATGGCGATGTTACTTGTCAGCTCACCGCGGCGAGAGTGCGTCTCTACAAAGTCGAGTACTTGGTGCTGTGCGTAGAGGTGCTCTTTGCCGGACGGGGAGTAGCGGTCGTTCATAAACTCGTCCGTCCATAAAGCCTCTTCCGTATTGATGTGCGAGGAGCCATGCATGTAGGCTACGGCCAGTGACATATACAGACGGAGGGAGTGCTTGGGGTCAGTGAAGGGGCCCGATCCCCACTGCATGGCATGGAGTGAACCATAGAGCGGTTTGCTGTAAGCGCGTGAAGCACCTCGTAGAGAGGAGAGGATAGTCTCCTCCGGACCGTACATCTGTTCGGCTCCCAGCCAGTCGTAACCTGCTTGATATAGGTAGCGGAAAAGCGTAGATGGACCGGTGTGGCGGGTACTCTCCCCTTTCGAATAGCGGAAATTGGAGGTCAGAGTGCGTGCTCCGTCAGCCATATCCTTCACCCCTTGCGGGTCGTAATGGATAAACGTGCCATGGTCGGTATAGATGGGTCGGTGTTTGGCAAAGATGCCTCCATAGGGACGGTTGCGAGCGGCCATGTCTGAGAAGACGCCTTGATACTTGAAGTGCCCCCAATAATAGTAACCGCCATCGTTCTCGTGTGCTTGCTTGCCACGAAACATTGGGGTGGAGAGGGTGGCAATGTCCGGATTAATTCGCTTGGCGGCCAAGGTGCGTCCTTCTACTTGCCAAGCATAGGGTACTTTTAGCTGGTCGAGCAGCTGGGCGTAATGGCTGATCACTTCGGTATTTGCCACTCTGAAGCCGCTCCACTGATAGGAGGGGCGGAACTGATACCAGTTTCCGACGCGGTTGGACAAATACCATTTGAAGAAGTAATCGTAAGGACCATATTCTTTGTCTATATAGATTTCGTCGCCGGAAGAGACGTAGATCTGTTCTGGTTCTTTGTCGATAATCTGCTCTACTTGCAGCTGTTCGGTGCGGTTTTCGTCTGCCACTTCTATCGATATGGCGTTGGCGTTAGCTTCGGCGCGGAGTTGTACAACATGCAGACCTGTTTCGGTAAATATCATTTCCTGTGTAAGGGGGAGTAGGGGGGCGGAGGCGTTTATCCTCAGACGTACGTCGGGCTTGTTGGTCTCTATCAGTAGGCCGAAAGTAGCCCCTTTTGTTACGTAACGGGGAACGGAGATCACTTCGAAGTCGCGAGCTGTCTCTTCTATAATCTCCAATCCGCGGAGTTCGTATGGGTAGGCAGCGCGGTGATCTTCTTTTAGTAAGGTTAGTTTCATTTCGCCCTCACCGCTGAGTGAGGCAGGTAGCGGAAGGTAGAAATCGGCCACATTGGAAGAGCGGTCGAACATGTTTCCCTCGAAGACGGTCTGTCCGTTGTATTCCAGTTTCCACTTTGGCCAGCTGCGGGTGGAGAGGTTGCAACCTATCCAGTAGTTTTGGCTATTTTCTTTTTGTGCAAATTTACAGAAAGGGATTGTACAGATGGCTTTTCCTCTCTGTGTGAGGCGGGGCGCCTCTACCCAACATTCCCCGCTAAAGTGGGTGCCTCCTATTCGTAGGAGTGCACAAGCCACATTGTCCGGCAGGACGAAGGTTTTCACTACTGGCAGGTACTTGCCTGAACCGGAGGGGATGGACATACAGAGCAACGAATCCGGACGATCGTAGATGTCGTCGGCATGCCGTCCCGGTTTCTTGTAGAATAGTTCAATTCCCACACCAAAATCGCCTCCGTCGGAGATGGACAGTGCGTTCTTCTTTACGATAGGCAAACTTACAGTCAGTTCGCCGGATTGCAGGAGGTTGCCTGCTATCCGGTAGTAGGCATGTCGTTCGAAGTTATTGTCTTCTCCCTTGAAATAGAGCGAATAGCGGTCTTTCTTTACAATTACCGAATCCAGATTGTCGTCAATGAAGTATTCGGCACGGCGGAACATCTCTTCGCCCCTTGCTTGAAACGGAACGGGCATTTTTACTCCTCCTATCACGCGGAGAAACTTGCGGGTCGGAGACGTCGCATCGCCTAGCTTGACTGTTTGCGTAATGCTTTTATTCGGCATCAAAAGGTAGGAAACCTCTCCTTTAGCCGGCGTAAACACAACCGTTCGGGTCTCTTTATATGTGGAAGCGGCAGATGCCTGAAATAGGGCAATGGTCAGAAGGCACAGCGTGATATAAATCTTTTTCATTATGAATAGTTGTTATTTTGTTTACAAAGTTTTCAAATATGCGATCAACGTTCTTACAACGGTTTTACTATCTTTTGTACGGTTGTGCCTTGCTCTGTTCTCACTTTTACGAAATAAACACCGACAGGCAATGCCGAAATATCGACACTGTCATTTTCTTTTCCTTTTCCTTGTCGTGCCAGCGTTTGACCGCTCGCACCATATACGGTAACATCCGTAATTGAGTAAGGAGAATCTATCCGCACGATACCATCCGACAAGAATAGATTGACAGACGATTGTGTATCCGTTTGTATATTCTCATTCGGAAGAGGATCATATTGCCCTGACATTTCCTTTTTCGTATGCACGGTGAAATCCCTCTTTTGATTCCCGATTTGCATGTGTAAAGTAAACGTTTGCTCTTTGTTTTTGGATATCAGGGTGTCTTGTACGATCCAGACATGCCCCATATAATGCCATTCCTCATCATATTCATCAGGTTCTACCTCTACAGAGATACCTTGCGTTTCACCCGACAAGGTGCACGTTAGGTCTGCATACTTTGATGTACTTACCGGCACCTGCATATCTTGAAAATCAGATGAAGCTGTGACCTCTGATAATGGAAGATATAAATAAGGATCCGTGGAAGATCCCTCTTCCGTATATTGAACCGGATACGTATATGCACCCGCATGCAGTGTAATAATCGCGTTGCGAGACAAAGCTCCGTTATATCCGATTCTGCGGACACTGAATCCATCTTCTTTCATATCCCATTCCACCCAAGGTTGATCGCAAGTAAGCTTATCTATCATATAGAAGTTTTTAAAAGAATAGTCGACAGGTTTAGTTGAATAGGGATCGGTGGGGATGGTCATATACGACAATTCCTTTAAAAGGATTGTGGGGTCTTGACTTATTGTGATTGGCGCAGCATATTTTCTGGGAAATAAAGAATAGTTTGTCTCTGTCGTCGTCAAACAATACACATTCGCATTCGGTTCATTTACCGGTTCAATTTTCAATCCCGGCACATGCAAATCAGGATGATCGGTTAAAAAACGATCACTAACCGTCATGAAAGTAGAGTTGTTCTTTTCGGGAGGAAGACTATTCATAGAACTCTCTTGGTATAAATCGGAATTATCCTCTGACCCAATATGTTTGATGAATGAGTGATCATTCAGGCTAATCTTCAAATCCACGCCAACAGAAGCTGGCTTGTCGGGGGTGAATGTCAATGTGCGGCTTGTCGGATCATGGACAAAAGACAAGTCTTCTTTTCCCCAAGCATACTTAAACTTGATGTTATCCGCGTTCGTCTTATATTCCCAGACAGTAGACGTGCCTTCTCCACTCCTTATGGGCGGGCATTTCAGAAAATAGAAATCAGGAATAAGAGACCTTTGGCTGATTACGATTGGTTTAGACAACAAGCCGGCGTGGACACAAAACTGAGCTATCCGGGTATTCGGAGAGAGATTGTCTTCTGCCTTAAATGTCAGCGATCGTTGATCATTACTTTTCTGTACGGTTAACCAGCCCGGAATCGTGCCATCAAGCTCATAAACCGAGGAACTTTCTATCTCAACCTCTTGTGTCCGCTTATCGGTAGCCAAGAACTGAACGCTATTTTTCGAGAACGAGAGATGCTGGGAAAGCACTTCTACTGGGCGTTCAATCCGGATCGGGTTCTTTCCATTTGTGGTCAAAACAAGCTTTCCTTCAACTTTAGTCGCGGGTTCGATAGCGTCTCTGATAAATAAGAAGCTACTTTTATCCACCTCCACAGCTGAGAAAATCTGCGAATGGGTTTTTCCAGATGCATCCAATACGTTTGCACTATAGTTTTCACCTATTACATGCAAACTACGCTTAGCACCGGCGTAGTTCCCGATTGGGATGATTGGATCTTTATCTACCAAAAACAACAACTCAACTTCCGGATCCGGAGATTTTTGCGCCAAGTAATAGTTTGTAACGGGTACACCTTCCGCTTCCACTTGTATCGTAGCCAACCGGGGGGAGCCTGTATTACTCTCCACATCCAACCGGATCTCTCCCGACATGGCATCGACAGACGCCGTTATCCACTTCTCGGAAGACTTTGCTTTCCATCCCGCTGTGTTAGACATTACAGGCCAAACCTCTCGTCCACCCGCTGCGGCTATTATCTTAGCCTTTTGCGTCACGTTCATATAAGGCTTCGATGTAAAATCCAATTTAAAGCTCAACTGCCCGTTCTCTTTCTTTATCTCCGAGATACTTATGCCACCATCCTTCGCATCCGACAGGAAAAGACGGTTTCGGGATATATCCGAGATGCCGGAGGCGGGTTGCTGGGCTAAATTAATATCGCCGTTTCTCACGAGTGATCCTCCCTGCCGGAATATATAGATCTCATCCTTAAAGTCTCCCCAACCTCCGTCATCGTTTCCTGTACTGGTTGGGTTGATCCGGTATAAGAGCAAACCATCGTCCTCGAAATGATTTTCGATAAGAGGATCCGGCTTCCTATACTCAACCACAAAGAATTCCGTAGGCGAGTTCGGTGAAGGTATCATATAGCCTACCTTCTCTTCCGTCCGCGAGTTGAGCGGATTCAAGGTATAAACACCCGGCTTCGACAACATAGGCAAATTGCTGACCCAACCTCCATATATATATTTCATATAGGCTCCATGATGACCTCTATTCTCCGATTGCATGTCCCATTTTCCCACCGGCTCAAATCCGTCAAATGTATAATGATACAAGTCGGGATAACCGAATGAATGCCCTATCTCATGAGCAGTAGTAGACCCTAACGAATAATC
>JAVVRI010000016.1:0-8184 GCA_036654795.1 Tannerellaceae bacterium | reverse complement strand
GAAGGAAATTGTAACGGCTTACTTTTTTCCCATTTATCAAGACCTCTGGCTTTCCCGCATAAAGCGTAGCATGCCCCCAAAGCAACGAGCTCCATCCATTTGGTTCGCTGGCAAAAAGGATGGTTACATTATCGACATAGCCATCCCCATCCTGATCCATATTCATATTCGAGGGAATATCTCTTGCCGCTTTCGCCAAAGCTGCAGCAACCAATTCATACTCCCTTTTATTACTTTCTTCATCATCTTTGTAGCCTTCTGGATTGCCTACCGCATTGTATGGGCTGTAATAGCTACGTGGATGGCTATCTATATATACATTGCTCGATTGGGGGAATACGGGCGATTCCACCGTCATTTTTCCGTACGAGTCTGCCAAATAATTAGTTCTCACGCTCCAAGCCGTCGGGTGATTGTATATGCTGTCAATCTGTTCGTGCGTATAGTCCATCTTCACCACATCGCTGAATCCGATTAAAACGACTAAATTCGTACATTTACCCTGATTCGTCGAGGTGCTTCTCAAAGAACTTTCATCACCCTTCTTCCGAATCGGTATTTGCCGGCTTTGCAAGACCTGTACTTTTCGCTGATAAGCTGCTGCGGAAATATTCAAGCCTGGTGGTATGGAGGAAGGAGCCATCTCCTTATCTTTGACGATCAACGAGGTAGGCGTTAGTTCTTCTCCCACAGACTTTGCATATACATAATATCCGCTTTTTGGGTCTTGCACGATTGTTTGTCCCTTCTCGTTGTGGAGCCAGTTATGAAACTCATCACCGGAGGCGAAAACATGAATCGTCTCGCCCGAAGGCTGGACAAGTGTTTGAGGGACATTTTTCCTGAATGAAGACCAGGAATACAAATTAACAGAGAACAGCAGAATAGCGATTAAAATAGTTTTGCTTCTCATTGTATTACAATTTAAGATAGATGTCAAAAATAGGGAATAAATTTCTTATATGCAAAATATGTATGCTTTGATGATAAAGCATCTATGCTTTGAGGTGAAAACACCTATGCTTTGAAAGCGAAGCTCAGCTTATTTTGCTGCCGCTGTTCTAATCGTTTTCGGTTTGCTTTGCCACGGAACTAGGTAAATGTGCCATAAAAAAAGGAGATGTAATTGCTTACATCTCCTTTTTTATGGTTGAATAACAGCTTCTGATTACAGAGCGTTGATTTCTTTTAATACTGCGTTTGTTTTCTTAACGGCAGCGGCACTCTTAGCGAAGAGTTCTTTTTCTTCTGCATTCAGATCCAGTTCAACGATCTTTTCTACACCATTGCGACCGATGATAACCGGTACGCCGATGCAAATGTCTGATTCGCCGTATTCGCCGTCCAAAGCAACGCATGAAGGAATCATCTTCTTTTGGTTGTGGATGATTGATTCTACTACAAATGCTCCTGCTGCACCTGGTGCATACCATGCAGAAGTACCCAGCAGACCTGTTAGTGTTGCGCCACCTACCATTGTAGACTTAACAACTTCTTCCAGCTTCTCTGCGCTCAACAGTGTGCTAACGGGGATGCCTTTGTATGTAGCCAGACGAGCTAAAGGAATCATCGTTGTGTCACCATGACCACCGATAACCATGCCTTCTACTTCGTTTGCATTACAACCCAGAGCCTGAGACAAGAAATATTTGAAACGTGAGCTGTCCAATGCACCACCCATGCCGATGATACGGTTTTTAGGCAAGCCTAAAGACTTCAATGATAGATATGTCATTGTGTCCATTGGGTTAGAAATAACTACGATAATTGCATTAGGAGAATATTTAAGGATATTTCCTGCTACGCTCTTTACGATACCGGCGTTTACACCGATCAACTCTTCGCGAGTCATACCCGGCTTACGAGGAATACCTGAAGTGATAACAACTACGTCAGAATTTGCTGTTTTAGCATAGTCGTTCGTGCAACCTACTACTGTGTTGTCGAAACCCAGCAGTTGAGCTGTTTGCATCATATCCATTGCTTTACCTTCGGATACGCCTTCTTTCACGTCAAGCATTACAACTTCGTCTGCCACTTCATTGAAGGCAAGGACATTTGCGCAAGTAGCACCTACATTACCGGCGCCAACAACTGTTACTTTAGACATAATAATTAGTTTTATATGTTTTACTTAAATGATATTTTTAACGATCTTTTCGTCATTCATTTTAACCAAGCGCAAAGGTACAATCTATCGTCATATAAAGAAATATTTCCGTATATATTTTGCTTGTCAGTTTATTAAATATAACTAAACCGGCAGCTGTTTGGCCGAGTATAATTGTCAGCAAAAAGTAAGGCCGCAGAATCTTTTTAAAAGAGTCTGCGGCCTTACTATATAATAGGTGTGACTTACGTCGGTACGCTTACTTTAGCAAGTTATCGCGCATGGTCGCAATGTCTTTCTGAGCAGCACGGGCGGCAGAGATAGATACGATTTGATCATTCAAGGGGGCGATTGTTGTACTTAGTTGGGCAAGGTCAGGATAATACTGACTTAGGTCGTTTACGATCTGAGTCAGTGTCTCTAGGCGCTTTGCCATGTTGTCGCTCAGACCGGCTGATACGGCGTCTCCTTCTATAACTAAACCGGGGTTACCCAGCATGTAGGCATATTCTACTGACATACCACCTAGCATTTCCAGCTCAATGTCTGCTTTGTCGTTTTCCATCATGGCGTCAATCAGTTTGTCTTCTTGCGCATTGAGGAATTTGTTCAGTTCTTCTTTGCTAGCACCTGCCGGAGCTGATTCTTTCATGATGTCGATTACGAAAGGAATATTCAGGTCGGTAGTTAGCTTCACCAAGGTGTTTTCTATTTCCGAAGTGGGTTTGCCCATTGCTTTAAGGGTATTCAGGTCGGCGAAGTAGATGCCGCAAGCGCGTGCTTTCTGAGACTGTGTGTTCAGCTCGGCTGCTTTGCTGACAGGCAGCATAAAGTTTGTTTTGGCGATGGATGCTTTTACTTCTCCTGTAGCTAGTTTATATGCCAGGTCTGAATCCGGCATATCCTTCAGAAACTGGGTAGTCTCTGTTTTCAACTCTTCTGTAAGTAGACTTTTGGACACACTTCCGGCGATAACTGCGGCTTCTTCTGTTGTAGCGGCTTCTTCAGCTTTTTTGCTGTTACCGTTGCATGAAGAGAATCCAACTACGAATGCTGCCATGGTGAGCAGGCTAATAAAATTCTTTCTCATACTGCTTTTTAAATTAGATTGTTATCTGTTTTGTTATTAATATTCGTTCTTTCTTTTGATATAACGTCCTGGAAACTCTGCGAAGATAGCGATAATTACGAATAACGCAAACACTCCTAATACGAATAAGTTAAATATATAGGTAGAAAAAATATGACCGGCTATTTTCTTCTCGCTACTATAGAAAGGAGCGCCCCCCCAATTGTTATCCGGATAGAGGTAAATGAAGCCTATTTTAGGATAAAAACGGTGGTGTCCCTCTTGATAAAAGTGAGTTGCCGAGCTACCTAGCACCAGCTCTTCAAGGGCGGTGTTGTGGTGTTTGCGCTTCAAGGTGTTTAGTCCATCGGTGCCCAGCTCTTCGATTCTTTGCTTTTGGATCTGCTCAAGCAAGGCGGTGAAGTTATTTGCCCGAAGGGTCAGTGCGCTGTTTGCTTTGTTGAGCCAGGACAGGGTGCTTTCTGTGGCTGTGCGGGGTGGGATGTGAGCGGCACGGCTAAGTACAGCCAGCTCGTTGCGCACGGTTTGTGCGTTGTCCTCCTTGTCTTGATCTGCTTGTTCGGCCAGAGTGCGTACGTCCGGAAGGTGTATTGCACCATAATATTGTGCTAAATACTTCTCGCGCTCAGCCATGAAAAGGGGCGCGTTGTAGGCGTTGCTGCGAAACTGTTCCACCGTTAACGCCTCGAAAGCCCAGCGAGAGGGTATGATGTTACCAATCAGCGGCACTACGTTTCGTTGGGAAGCGGAGCGGCTGAGGTCATCGAAATGCACCACCAGCCCGCAGAGTAGAATTTGCGGAATCAGCAACAGTGGTATGCTAATGTATATCGCCACAATAGAGGTGAGTGATGCTGAAAGCACCAGCCCCGTCAGGTTAGCCAAAAATGAGGTCAGCCAAAGCACAGACCACCAAGTGAGAAACATCTCCCCACCAATGCCGATTAGGCTGTTTCCAACCAGAATGAAGAGCAGGCTTTGCACGGCAGATACCCCCATTAGGAAGCAGATTTTAGAACAAAGGTAGCTGCCCCGGCTCAGCCTCAGAAAGCGTTCGCGTTTGAGTAGTGTCCGGTCACGGATAATCTCTTCCGCACTGATGCTCATGCCGGTAAAGGTGGCTACGATCACTGACATAAAGATGTAAATGATTAGGTTCTTGTTTGTCAGCAAGGCGTATTCGCCATCAGCAACAAAGCGCGTTAAGAGGGCTACGATCAGTGCTAGTAGCGGTGCTTCCAGCAGTGCGATGCAGAGGTACTGTTTGTTTGCCAACTTCGTTTTAAGGTTGCGCTCCAAGAAGATGCGAAACTGTTTTAGTAGCGACGGCTTCTGTTGGCGGGAGGGCGGGAGGGGGAGTACCTCCGGCTCTTTGAAAGCTGGGCGGGCATTTAGGTAGAGCTCGTGCCAGTCCTTGGCGTTGAGCTTTCGCATCGGGGTTTGTTGCCCGGTGTCGTCTATCTTTTTTGCATCGATGATGTTTAGGATCAGTTCCGGATTAACATTTCCACAGGTGCTGCATACGCTGATGTCTTGATCGGTATAGTTTGCCACCCGCTTAAAGTAGGTGATGGCTTCAATGGGGTTTCCGTCGTAAATGGGATAACCTCCGGTGTCGAGTAGCCAGAGGCGGTCGAAGAGTTTGTATATCTCCGATGAGGGCTGGTGTATGTTTACCACGACTAATCGACCGCGGTGTGTTTGCTCCTTTAGCAACATGACGACTTTTTCCGAATCGGTGGACGATAGCCCCGACGTGGGCTCATCCAAATAAAGGATGGCTGGTTCGCGAATCAGTTCGAGGGCGATGTTCAGCCGCTTGCGTTGTCCGCCGCTGATGGTCTTTTTGACGGGCGATCCTACCTCCAGATTACGTATTTCCAGCAGATCAAGGTCGATGAGGATGGTGTTGATGCGTATCTCAATCTCCGATTTCTCCAGATTTGCAAAGCAGAGACGAGCGGTGTACCATAGGTTTTGATAGACCGTCAGTTCCTCTATCAGCAGGTCGTCCTGCGGCACAAAGCCGATCAGTCGTTTCCCCTCTTTGCTATTTAGTGGATGTCCGTTTAGGCAGAGCATACCTTGTCCCGGGGTTATATTACCATTGAGAATGCTGAGCAGGGTGGATTTGCCTACGCCGCTACCTCCCATAATGGCTACCAACTGTCCGCTTTCTAGGTTGAAAGAGAAGTTATGTAGCCCGTTTTCGCTGTTTGGAAAGCAGAAATCAATGTCTCGTCCGCTGAGCAGCAGACGCTCTTTGTGCGCGTGCTGGTTGAATACTTCCAGCAGGTCGCTGTAATAGACGGGTAGAAACATTGGACTTTTGATGACGCTGCTACGCTGCCAACTGTAAAAGATGCCTTGTGTAATAGGTATATCGTTCATGAATACCATGCTGCGGCCATGATAGGTGAAGAGCATCCGGTCGTACGTCCGGAGGAAGAGTGCTCGTATTTCGCCTTCCGGTATATTACGATGGATGTGGTTTTCTTTCTCCTCTTTCTTTCCGTTGATAGTAAGAATGGAGGGGACCGGGCGCCCGGTCACGAAGGCTAGTAGGTCGCTGAACAGCTCGTCGCTTATGCCGAAGATGCTGGCAACCGTGCGGAAAAGGGAAAGGTTGGCGGCAAAGCCTTCGCTGTTGTTATGCGCAAACTCCATGAATCGAAGCAGCAACAACAGTTGCTCTTCTGCCATGAGCTTGGGCTTGAGTTGCGTACATACGTTGGTGATGACGCTGGCCTTGTCTATGCCATAGTCCGAATCATTGTAGACGTTTTCCAGTTCGTCGTAAAGCTCAAGATACTCTTGGTGCGAACGGATACCAAAGTGGCTGGATAAATAGGTATTAACGGCCTTTCGTGCTTGCTTGGCTTCTATATTAGCCAGCGAGCCGAAGACAGCGAAGAGGTTCAGTAGTCCGTTAAGTATTGTCTCGTTCATATTCTAAGTAAATAACATAAGTATTAGTTGTGCAGATATAACGCGAATAAACATGGAGAGGGGATAGACGGTGGCGTAAGCAACAGAGGGTTCATCGTCTTCTACCGTTGTGTTGGCATAGTTGAGCGCCATTGGGTTTGCCATTGTTCCGCAAAGCATGCCGATGTTGCTAGCATAGGTAATGTGCCAGATGCGGGAAGCCATACATCCGACAATCAATACCGGCACGATGGTCAGCGCAAAGCCAAGCCCTACCCACAGCAGCCCTTCGGCGCGAAAGACGGTCTCGAAGAAATGAGCTCCGGCGTCTATACCCAGTCCGGCCAGATAGATGATGATGCCTAGTTGGCGCAACATCAGGTTAGCACTCTGTGTCGTATAGGTCGTTAGGTGGAAGCGGGGCCCGAAAGCTCCCATCAGGATGCCGATAATAATAGGACCGCCAGCAATGCCGAGCTTCACCGGCGTACTGATGCCCGGTAGGGTGATGGGCAGTGAGCCTAGCAATACACCCAGCGAGATGCCGATAAAGATGGCCATCAGGTTCGGATTGTCCAGCCGCTTCACTTCGTCTCCTAGTATCTTGCCTACATTATTAACTGCGTTGGCTTCGCCGACGATGGTCAGTTTGTCGCCAATCTGCAAACGAAGGTTGCTAGAGGCCAGCAGGTCGATGCCGGCACGGTTGATGCGTGTGATGTTGATGCCATACAAGTTGCGTAGGCGAAGCGAGCCTAGTTTTACTCCGTTCACCCGGTTGCGGGTAACGAGGATGCGGCGCGAGATTAGTTGACTGTCGATGGCGTTCCAGTCGATGTCCTCCTTGTTCCAATCTACCTTTTCCTGTTCGCCAAAGAGTACTTTGATGGTTTCCACGTCGGACTTGACAGAGATAATCAGCAGGTGGTCGTCTTCGCGAAGCAAGGTGTCGGAGGTGGGGATCGTCACCTTCCCGTTATGCCATACGCGTGAGATGACAAAATGTTTGTCCGTTAGCAACATGATGTCGCGGATGCTTTTACCATAAATAGCCGGATTGCTGATGTGAAACTCGGCGACGAACGTCGTTGTGTCCTTTAGTTCTTTTGTGTGGGATGCTCCTTCCTTGCCAAAGAGCGCGCGGAGTATGATGATGGCAAGAATAACCCCCACAACGCCGAGAGGGTAAGTGACGGCACAAGCCAACGCCATATCCGTTATTCCTTTTGCATTGCCCGGATCAATCTGTTGCAACGCTTGCTGCGCCGCCCCAAGTGCCGGTGTGTTGGTAACGGCTCCTGAGAGCAGTCCGACCATGTTGGAGAGTGGTATCCCCGTCGTCCAGTGGAACACCAATGTAAGTAGCAGGCCGAGCACAATTACTCCTATCCCCATCATATTCAACTCCACCCCCCCCTTCTTAAACGAAGAGAAGAAGCCGGGTCCTACCTGCAGCCCCAACGAATAGACGAAGAGGATCAGCCCGAAGCTTTGCGCAAAAGCCAGCATGTCTTTGTTTACCACCACGCCCAAATGTCCCGCCATAATACCGGCGAAAAAGACGAAGGTAATGCCCAATGAGATACCAAATAGTTTCAGCCTACCCAGATACAAGCCAGTAGCCGCAACGATTGATAGAATAACAACTGCCTGCACAATAGAAGGCGCCATAAAGGTCTCCAGTAACCAATTCATATTAAATTGTGTCTATTAATACTGCAAAGATAGAATATTAATCCGAACTGTCGCCCGCTATATGCTTGTCAATTTGGTTGTAATACCTGATATGATTGCGATGCTGTCCCAGATGAGTCCTAATGCTTATTCTGATTAAGTTGTACTACGTGCCGACACGTTAACTCTAACCTGTAGTATATTAATGAAAAAGATCGAATGTTTTGCCTTTTTACCTAGCTGCTATTATGCTTTTGAGCTAGCTCAAAATTGATTTTCACCAAGCTCGTAATCTATTTTGAGCCGGCTCAAAATAGATTACGAGCTGGCTCAAATGCATAATGAGAGTAATGCTTTGAACGAACTATTGGCATCGAAAGTA
>JAVVRI010000015.1:0-23633 GCA_036654795.1 Tannerellaceae bacterium | reverse complement strand
TGCAAACTATGAGCCTCTTGATACTGCAAAATTTGAATACAGTTGGCAATGGGATTACCACAAGCGCTTTGAAAGTGCAGGACTGACAGCTATTTTGGGTTGCGGCTTCGATCCGGGCGTAACGGGCGTCTACACCGCTTATGCCGCCAAACATCACTTTGACGAGATCCAGTATCTGGACATCGTGGACTGCAACGCGGGCGACCATCACAAAGCCTTTGCTACCAATTTCAATCCAGAGATCAACATTCGCGAGATTACCCAGCGCGGCAAATATTTCGAATACGGCACATGGAAGGAAACCGATCCGCTGACCGTACATAAAGCATTAAACTATCCAAACATAGGCCCGAAAGAGTCCTACCTGATGTATCACGAAGAGTTGGAAAGCCTGACAAAGAACTTTCCCACGCTAAAACGTGCACGCTTCTGGATGACCTTCGGACAGGAATACTTGACCCACTTGCGCGTAATACAGAACATCGGTATGGCGCGTATCGACCCAATCGTATATAATGGAATGGAGATTGTTCCCATCCAGTTCCTTAAAGCCGTACTGCCTAACCCGGGTGATCTGGGGGAAAACTATACAGGCGAAACCTCCATCGGTTGCCGCATCCGTGGCATCAAGGACGGGCAGGAGCAAACCTATTACATATATAATAATTGCAGCCATCACGCTGCCTATATGGAAACCGGCGCACAGGGCGTAAGTTACACCACCGGCGTACCCGCCATGATTGGCGCCAAACTCTTCATGCAGGGTCTCTGGAAGAAACCGGGCGTATGGAACGTAGAAGACTTCAACCCCGATCCATTCATGAAGGAACTAAACGAACAAGGATTGCCTTGGCACGAGTTATTCAATATTGACTTAGAACTGTAGAAACAATATGCCAATACAACTAGGAGACAAAGCCCCTGAGATACTGGGGACGGATCAGGAGGGACGCGAAGTAAAGCTGAGCGACTTTAAAGGGAAGAAACTGGCGCTCTACTTCTATCCAAAGGATAACACCAGCGGCTGTACGGCAGAAGCATGCAGCTTGAGGGATGGATACGAAGCATTGAGGGCTGCCGGTTATGAAGTAATCGGGGTCAGCAAAGATAGCGCCAAGTCTCATCAAGGCTTTATCTCCAAACAAGCGTTACCCTTCTCACTGATTGCCGACACAGACACCACCTTGCAAGAGCAGTTTGGCGTATGGGCAGAAAAGAAATTGTACGGACGCGCATATATGGGGACACTCCGTACCACCTTTATCATTAGCGAAGAGGGCATCGTAGAACGTATTATCAACGCTAAAGAGGTAAAAACTAAAGATCATGCAAATCAAATTCTTAACGTATAAATAATCAAAATGGCAAAAGAAGATAAAGAAAAGACTCCACTCCTTGAGTTCGATCAGGAGATACAGGAAACAGACGAAACAGTAACCGCCAAGCCAACAGCTAAAGAGGCCAAAGAAGCCAAATTAATAGCCGACGCAAAGTTGGCTAGTGGCGCAGACAAACTGAAAGCTCTACGCGCAGCAATGGATAAAATAGAGAAAAACTACGGTAAAGGCTCGATCATGAAGCTGGGAGATGAAAACATTGTGGACATTGAAGTAATCCCTACTGGCTCTATTGCACTAAATGCTGCATTGGGCGTAGGCGGATACCCCCGCGGACGTGTGATTGAGATATACGGACCGGAATCTTCCGGTAAAACGACCTTAGCTATCCATGCCATTGCCGAAGCACAAAAGGCCGGTGGCATCGCCGCCTTTATTGATGCGGAGCATGCTTTCGACCGCTTTTATGCCGAGAAGTTAGGTGTAGACGTAGAAAATCTGTGGATCTCGCAACCGGACAACGGAGAGCAGGCACTCGAAATTACCGAACAACTGATTCGCTCCTCAGCCATCGACATTATTGTGATCGACTCCGTGGCCGCGCTAACTCCAAAAGCGGAGATAGAAGGTGATATGGGCGACAGTAAGATGGGGCTTCAGGCACGCTTGATGTCTCAAGCACTGCGCAAGTTAACCGGAACGATCAGCAAGACAAACACTACTTGTATATTCATCAACCAGTTGCGCGATAAAATTGGAGTAATGTTTGGCAATCCGGAAACAACAACTGGAGGTAACGCCCTCAAGTTCTATGCTTCGGTTCGTCTGGACATCCGTAAGATCGGCACATTGAAAGACGGAGACGACATAAAAGGTAACCAAGTACGCGTCAAAGTAGTAAAGAACAAAGTGGCACCTCCTTTCCGTAAGGCTGAGTTCGACATCATGTTCGGACAAGGCATCTCGCATGCGGGTGAAATAGTAGACTTGGGTACCGACCTGAACATCATAAAGAAAAGCGGTTCATGGTATAGCTATAACGACACGAAGTTAGGACAAGGTCGCGACGCTGCCAAGCAATGCATCAGCGACAATCCCGAACTAGCCGAAGAATTGTCAGGTCTGATCTTTGCTGCACTGAAAGCATAATTGACTTCAAACGATGTAAATGACTAATAAAGACAAATACCGTTTACTCTGTAACACAGAGCCAAGCATCCCCCTCTTCTCTAGGGATTGGTGGTTGGATGCCGCTTGTGGTGAGACAAACTGGGAGGTCTTATTACTGGAACAAAAGGGGCGGGTGCAAGCAGCACTGCCCCTTTACATTCCCCATAAAGGCATTGTTTCGATGCCGCCCTACACACAAACCATGGGGCCATGGTTCGCTGAAGGGGCTGACGACACCAAATATACGACTCTGCTAAGTCAGCGACAAGCACTCAGCAAGACACTGATAGAGGGACTCAGCATCTATCCCCATTTCCTGCAAAACTTCAGTCCACAGATTACCGATTGGTTACCCTTTTATTGGGCAGGCTACCGGCAAACAACACGTTACACCTACCAGTTAAGAGATCTGTCCGACCCCTCTCGTCTTTGGGACGGAATGAGCCAACACACCCGCCGCAACATTATCAAAGCACGAGAGAAACATCAGATCACCGTCAAAAAGGGAATTTCCATAACCGACTTTCTGCAAATACAAAACAAGACGTTCGAGCGACAAGGCATCTCCTCACCACAAAGCACTACCACACTAGAACGACTGATTGCCGTCAGCCGCAGTCGTGGACAAGGCGACCTGTGGGGCGGATACGATGCCGAAGGGCGCCTGCATGCCGCTGCTTTCATTATCTGGCAGAAGAATTCGGCTTACTACCTAGCCGGTGGAGGCGATCCGGCACTACGAGATTCAGGCGCTCACAGTTTGGTTCTTTGGGAAACCATCCAACAAACTGCTACACAAAGCTGTCTATTCGACTTCGAAGGCTCCATGCTTCCGGGTGTAGAACGCTTTTTTCGCGAATTTGGAGCTCAACAAACCCCATACTTCACAATAAGCCGTGGAAAATTGAGTTTGTTATACAGAGCTTGGCTCAAACTAACTAATTCGAAATGAATAACACGCTGCATTACATAATCCGCTTTCTGCTCGGAGAAGAAATATCCGACGCTACGGCACACTTGGTGGGCTACACGGCCAATCAAAACCATTTTGATCGTTATCGGGTCGTAATCATTCCATCCGGCTTTTTCGATACGGATGTATACGGCACACCGGCCTCCGTACCCTCCCTCCCATTGCAAGAGACAGAAGGCATACCACTCCTCTTCGGTTCACAGAAAGTGGAATGGGTGGGCGATACCTGGGTAGTACATGCAGACATCATTGCCAGCACCTACTTCCTAATCACTCGCTACGAAGAGATGATCCACCGCGACCTACGCGATGAGCACGGGCGCTTTCCGGGAAAAGAGTCTTTGCCCTATCGAGCTGGTTTCCTACACCGTCCGATAGTGGACGAATACCGACAACTGCTGCGCCGCTGGTTGCGGCAATCGCGTGTGCCAGTACCCGAAGTGGAAGCGCAAATCAGCAAGGTTTACCTGACTCACGATGTGGACGCACCTTTTCTTTACCGCTCTTGGAAAGGGGTTATCCGTTCGCTGCTCAACAAACGGGGACTCGTCACCAGCCTGAAAGGTAAGTTCGGCTCGTTCGATAATGATCCGTATTACACCTTCCCCTGGCTCTTCCAGCAGAACGATGCGTTGCGCGACCAACTAGGTAAAGAACACTGCCAAAGCATTCTCTTCTTCCGTGCCGGAGGCAAAGCGCAACAAGACAAGCCGCATTACAGTTTGCACAGTAAAGAGCTACACCACTTGTTGCAGAAGTGTACTGCACACGAAGCTGCCGTCGGATTGCACAGTAGTTATCAGGCTGGCATCCGGCCTGAAAAGATTAACAAAGAAAAAAAAACGCTCGAGGAACAAGCTGCCACTGCTATCACCTTCAACCGCCATCACTACCTAGCTTGTCGGGAACCGGAGGACATGGACAGACTGGAAGCAGAGGGCTTTACAGACGACTTTACGATGGGTTATGCCGACTTGGCCGGTTTCCGTTTGGGTACAAGCCATCCGGTACGTTGGATTAACCCCGTCAACCGTCGCCTCTCCTCCCTCACGCTCCATCCGCTGATCATTATGGATTGTACCTTGGAGGAGGCTAACTACATGCACTTCGATTACGAGCAAGCATTCACCTATTGCCTCCGTCTGATTGAAGAGGTAAAGAAAGCCGGCGGCGAGTTAGTTATGCTCTGGCACAACACCTCAGCCCGACAACAAGTGATCAAGAAACATCCGAATAGCTACCTGCGCAAACTCTATGAAAACCTATTAAACGAACTAAAGAAAATATGAAAATAGTTACGATTGTCGGAGCCCGTCCGCAATTCATCAAAGCAGCCATGGTCAGTCATGCTATTGTGAAGCATAACCGACAACACAGCGACAACTGCATAGAAGAGCTCCTATTGCATACCGGACAGCATTACGACGAGAATATGAGTGACATATTCTTCTCCGGCATGGGTATTCCGCAACCGACTTGGCAACTACATTGCGGCAGCGGCCTGCACGGAGAAATGACCGGCAGCATGCTGATAGAGATTGAAAAGAGACTGCTCGAAGCCATGCCCAATTACGTATTGGTATATGGCGACACCAACTCCACGTTGGCCGGAGCGCTAGCCGCCTCCAAACTACACATTCCGGTAATCCACGTAGAGGCAGGTTTGCGTAGCTTCAATCGCGAAATGCCGGAAGAGATCAATCGTATCCTGACAGACCATATCGCTACGTTGCTCTGTTGCCCTACTTCCGCTGCTGTCCGCCATCTGGCTGGTGAAGGCATTGTGAAAGGAGTGCATCAGGTAGGCGACGTGATGTACGATGCCGCCCTGCTATTCGGCACAATGGCTGATAATACTTCCAGCATCCTTAAGCAATTGCAACTGGTTTCGAAATCGTTCCGGCTCTGCACAATCCACAGGGCAGAAAACACGGATCACGAAAGCCGCCTGTCCGGCATCCTTAACGCCTTAAAAGAGATGGCTACGGAGGATTGTCCGGTCGTCCTTCCCCTGCATCCCCGTACACTTGCCTGCATGGAAAAGCATCAATTAACAACGACAGATTGTCCGTCCATACATATTATTCAACCTTTGGGATTTCTGGATATGGTCATGCTCGAAAAGCATGCACAAACCATCCTAACCGACTCTGGAGGCGTGCAGAAAGAAGCC
Source organism: Tannerellaceae bacterium (assembly GCA_036654795.1). Taxonomy (GTDB): domain Bacteria; phylum Bacteroidota; class Bacteroidia; order Bacteroidales; family Tannerellaceae; genus JAVVRI01. Next base: position 17,980 of record JAVVRI010000015.1, on the reverse strand, counting down.
TATTTCCACCATACCCCCTGCATCACCCTGCGAGAAGAGACCGAATGGGTGGAGACGGTAGAAGCCGGATGGAACCAACTAGCCGGATGGAAAACAGAAGATATACTCCATTGCTTAACAAATACGCCCGAGCATAAAGAGATTCAAGAATACGGTTTCGGTCATGCAGCCGAAACAATCATCGAACTGCTATGAAAAAGGTACTTATTCTTTGCGATATGTTTCCGCCGGCATTCGGACCCCGCATGGGTTACCTCTGTAAATATCTGAAAGTTTCCGGATGGGAAGCCGTCGTGCTAACCGAGGCAATACCGGATCAGACCTTTACATTTCTGACCGGAAACTGTCCCGTCACCTATATAAACTATTTCCCTGCCCGCACACAATGGCTTCGGAAGTTGCAGTGGGTGGTAACTTTTGTACTAAACAGCTGTTTCGGATATAAAGAATACCGGTTCTATCAAGAGGCAGAACGGCTAATCCGGAAGCAGGGATTCGATCTGATTCTGTGCAGTACATACCGTACGTTCCCCCTACCCGCTGCCCTGAAAGCAGCCCACCATTACCACCTGCCGTTAGTGGTCGACACGCGCGATATTATTGAGCAATATACGGGAAGCGAGTATATTACCCATGCCCTCCCCAAAGTATTCGGTCTGGATAAACTATTCGCACGCTGGTTCAAGTGGACCAACCTACGTGCCCGAAACCGCGTGTTGCGACAGGCTGACTATGTGACAACCGTCTCCCCTTGGCATGCTGAAGTGATGAAACAATATAACCCAAAGGTAGAGTTGATCTATAACGGCTTCGATCCGGAGTTATTCTTTCCTGAACAGCCACGCACACCGCAGTTTGTCATCACCTATACCGGACGATTGCTCAGTACGGCCATGCGCGATCCCTCCTTGTTGCTTGAAGCCCTTGCCCGCCTGACGGGTGAAGGTGCGTTTACTCCCACCCAATGCCGGGTGCATTGGTATGTGGACGAAGCATCTCGTAACGTCATTGCCCGCGAAGCTGAACAGGCAGGTGTATCCGCTTATATGGACTTTAAAGGGTACGTACCCGCCTCCTCCATACCGGCTGTCCTCAATCACAGTTCAGTGCTGTTACTACTAACCAACCGTTCTGCCGGAATAGGGCCTAAAGGCATTATGACAACCAAGTTCTTCGAATCCCTTGCCGTACAGAAACCCATCCTTTGCGTCCGTAGTGATGAAAGCTGTCTGGAATCCGCCCTCCATGAAGCCAAGGCCGGACTCTCTGCCCGTACGGTCGAAGAAGTTTGCGACTTCCTTCGTCTGTATTACGCCGAATGGAAAGTAAAGGGATATACCACCTCTGCTGCCGATCCAACTCTTTTGCAAGCTTACTCACGTAAGGAGCAAGCCCGCCAGTTTATGCAGATATTTGATCAATTAACCCATTCAAAGACGCATGAATAAGCAACTCAACATTATTGCTCTCAACATACCCTGGCCGGCCAATTACGGTGGGGTGATCGACATCTACTATAAGCTTAAAGCACTACATGCTTGCGGAGTACAAATCATCTTGCACTGCTTTGAATACGAACGCCCCCACGCGCCGGAATTGGAAGATATTTGTCGGGAAGTGTACTACTATAAGCGGCGAACGGGTTTGCTAACTAACTTAAGCCGACTGCCTTACAACGTATACAGCCGGAAAAATCCGAAGTTGATAGCCAATCTACTGAAGAATGATTACCCGATTCTCTTTGAAGGGCTGCACTCTTGCTACTATCTGACCGATCCGCGTCTGAAAGGGCGGATAAAGATATTCCGCGAATGTAACATAGAGCATGATTATTATCGTCATCTGGCACAGGCAGAGCACCATCCGCTACGTAAATGTTTCTTCATAATCGAAGCATTACGTTTTCACCTTTATCAACAGCAAGTGGCAGCGGCAGACATAATGATTGCCGTATCGACCACTGATGCCGCCTATCTGACAAAGATATTTCCCACCCATACCATTGCATTCATGCCCTGCTTCCATGCCAACGAGCAGATCACGGCACAGCCGGGACAGTCGGACTTTATCCTTTATCACGCCAAACTCTCCGTGTTAGAGAATGAGCGGGCAGCTCTGTTTCTGATTGAAAACGTTTTCAGCCGATTGGATCATACCTGTATTTTGGCCGGTATGAATCCCTCTAGGCGACTGACCGATGCCGCTCGCCCCTACCCAAACATACGCATCGAAGCGAATCCTTCTACCGAACGGATGGACTGGCTGATACGAGAAGCGCAAATACATATGTTGGTTACCTTTCAAGACACCGGCTTAAAACTGAAACTACTCAACAGCCTTTTTGCCGGACGCCATACGTTGGTCAATCAAGCCATGCTGGCCGGTAGCGGACTGGATTCACTTTGTCACATCGCTAATACACCTGCGGAGATGATCGCTTCGTGTAACCGCTTGATGCAACAACCCCTCCTTCCAGCCGATATTACCCGTCGGAAGTCCCTACTCCACCCCGCTTTCAGCAATAAAGAACAAGGTGAACGCTTATATAAAATGATCTATGGAAAAGAATAGCCTAAACGTCCGTGCCAGTCGGTTGGCGGATCGCCTACATAACTATTGTCCACTCGCAAGCAATGAATGCAGCCCCGCCCTGATATACTCTCGCTCCAAATCATCAGGCTTCAATATCCGGTCATTCCATTGTAGCAGATCAATATCAAGAATAATCCGCCCAGCAGCCTTATCTTCCGGACGCCTTCCTAAGGCATATTCAATATCTTTAAGGACAGACCTCACCTCCTCCGGCCCGTCAGGACTCTCCGCAACAGCTACGATATTAAGGAATAAAGCCGGGTCGAGGCAATTGATCGGCTCCGTATACACCGCTTCCGAGAAGCGAATAGAAACAAAATGAGCGCGCAACCTAGCAGTTGCACGCTCTATATTTTGGATACTATCTCGGTTTGAACCAAGACCCAGCACGATACGATTCATCTATTTATGCGTATTCAAGAAGCTGTTAATATAACCGATCAACCGAACAAAGGAACCAGTAAATTGCTTGTTGTCGCTATTGCAAATAGTGATCAGTTTTTCATTGTCTACTGTGATGAATGATACTTGATACAGAATATCCCCCATGCCGGCGTTACTTTCCTTGTCAAAACCATAGTAGTCCTTCATCTCAGGCAAGTTGCTGTCCGATATCAGACGCTTCACTTCGATTAACTCCTCATCCGTTAATGCACCACTTTTGATAATAGGCTCACGTTTTGGAACTGCGCTGCCCATGGCAGAGTTATACTCCTCAATCCGATAAGTACCATTGCCATTAAAAAAGACCTGCAATTTATAATTACCTACACTCTCCATCGTGTAACTAAAGGAAAAGTCCTTCAACTCTTTCTTGCAGCTACTACATAATAAAATAAATAGTACCGAAAGGCCTATCAACCATGCAACACGTGCTCTCATTCTATATTCTTATTTATTTAAGCGCGCAAAGCTAACTAAAAGGATTGAATTAGAAGGCATCTATTACTTATTATTCGTATACTTTACCAGTAGCGTGTTGCGTAAGTCATGATAAGTAAGCATAACACGATCTGCACATTCCTGCTCATAGTTATTGAGTAACAAGCTTGCTTTCTCCTTATTTTTCTTTTGAAGGGCGACATATTCCTTCTCAATAGCTGCATTGCGGGCAAAGAAATCAGCTTCCAGCGGGGTACGGGCGGCTTGCAGGTCTTTTTTGCCATCCTGCCAGTTCAGATAAAGCAGATTGTCCACAAAGTCGACAGCCCAACGAGCAGACTGGTCGCTATACGCCGTCGGATCATACGTGCGATACACTTCGGGTATAGCCGTTACGCCGGTAAAGATCGGAAAATAAGGGGAGGTATAGGCATTGTCCATAAATACCCAATAGACACCCCCAATCTCGCGCGGCATCCAGCTTCGAAGCTGAGCCACCATACCATATTCACCATCCATGCGAGCAACGGCGCGGCGACGGGTTGTCTTCATCAACTTCTGCATTTCGCGGGTTGGAAAAGGGGTAGCTAGTTTACTCTTCAGCGCCTTTCCGTCGGCAGTGGGAATATACCAGGCGGCGTCGTTCTCCTTATCATAAATCGTACCTTCGAAGGTGGAACGCTGGAAGTCCATAACGTCCTGTACTGTCAACTTCTTTTCGGGAACAAAAGAGAAGGGGTAGATGCTAAGCGGCTCAACATACTGAGTATATTGATCAAGGTTCTTATACGGATCAGCCGTCTTACGCTGGATTGGGATCAGACCGGGCGCAAAGGTCTCACAAAAAAGCCAAAAGCGATTGGTAGACCATTCGTGCGTAATGGGGGCATACGCCTCCTGCCAGACAAAGGGACGACCGGAAGCAGGGTTATACCAGCCGTTATCGATTGCCACCTGCTGGTAATTAGACGAAGCTTTGTATTCTTCGGGACGATTGACGTCTATCTCCTTTATGATACTCCAGTTCGGAATCAGTGCAATCTGATCGTCCGGCAGACGGCGGGCAGCCCATATAACACCCGGCTTACCACTCTCCGGTGTCCAATCCTTGCCGACGCTGAAGAGTTCGAGTATCCATACTTTTTCCGGATCGGCCAACGTCAAACATTCTGACTCGGGGCCACAAGATGGAAGGAAGCCGTAGGTCTCCATCAGGGAAGTGATTAGGGTTAGCGCCTCTTCAGCCGTACGGCAACGCTGAAGGGCAAAGGCAGCAACCTGCTCAACGGTCATAATCTGCTTTCCTTCGCCTTTAGCGACTTGCAGTTCGCTGCGCTGACTCATCGTGCTTTCGCCAATGCATAACTGATACTCATTGATATGCGAATAGGCGGAATGAAAATAGGTATAGGTTTGCTCCGCTTGTGGGATATGTCCCAACACCTCGGCATTCTCCTTTCCTGGCTGATTGCGGGTAAGCAGTCCGTAACAGACAGGGACGGTTGTCCCCTTCGGGTATTTTTGTCCTGGTACGACCTGTATGCGACAATCAGCACCGCAGTCGGTATGCGAGTTTAACACACTACCGTCTGCCGTAGCCTTTTTACCAGCTACAATAACGGTACAAGCATCGCCCGTCTGCATCCAGGCAGCCATCGCGATCAAAAGCGTAATAAGTTTAAGTTTATTCATGATAGAAGTATTAACGTTCTCTGTTTTTATAACGAAGCCAAAGATATACATATTCTACTTTACGCAAGAGGTTTTCGGTAACCGATTTGGTTATGTCGTCCGGTAAACGTACTTTTGTCTACTTATTTAATGAAGAGGACAGATGAAAGTATGTATTGCTGAAAAGCCCAGCGTGGCACGTGAGATTGCCGAAGTGCTGGGGGCTACCAACCGTATGAACGGATATATTGAAGGAAACGGATATCAGGTAACCTGGACATTCGGACATCTGTGCACACTCAAAGAGCCACACGAATACGCCCCGGAGTGGAAACGGTGGAGCCTCAGCTCACTCCCCATGATTCCACCGCGATTCGGCATCAAGCTAATCGACAACCAAGGTTACCGGCAGCAATTCGAAACCATCGAAGGACTGATGCAGAACGCCGAGATGGTGATCAACTGCGGTGATGCTGGACAGGAGGGAGAGTTGATCCAACGCTGGGTGATGCAAAAGGCCGGATGTAAGTGTCCCGTCTACCGCCTTTGGATCTCTTCACTTACCGAAGAGGCCATCCGCGAAGGCTTCCAACACCTGAAGGATCAATCAGAATTTAACAGCCTATACGAAGCAGGACTCTCGCGCGCCATCGGTGATTGGTTGCTGGGCATGAACGCCACCCGCCTCTACACCCTGCGCTACGGGCAGAACCGGCAGGTGCTCTCCATCGGAAGAGTGCAAACCCCGACCCTCGCTCTGATCGTAAACCGACAAGCAGAGATAGATAACTTTACCCCCGAAGCCTACTGGGAGTTAAAGACGGTCTATCGTAACACCACCTTCTCTTCCACCAAAGGAAAGTTCAGTAGTAAGGAGGAAGGCGAAGACTTCCTCACCATCGTGCAGCAGGAGGAGTTTGTCGTAACCGATACTTCGGAGAAAAAGGGCAAAGAATATGCCCCGCGCCTCTTCGACCTAACCTCGCTTCAAGTAGAGTGTAACAAGAAATTTGCCTTCTCGGCAGACGATACGCTAAAGCTGATTCAGTCTCTTTACGAAAAGAAAGTAACGACCTATCCACGTGTAGACACCACCTTCCTAAGTGAAGACATCTACCCTAAAGTACCCGATACGCTGAAGGGAATGACGGACTATGCCGACCTGATCGCACCACTCCTCGCCACCAAGATACCGAAGACCAAGCGCGTGTTCGACAATACAAAGGTGACCGACCACCACGCCATCATACCAACCGGCGTAGCTCCGCGTAACCTCTCGGACACGGAGCGCAAGGTGTACGACCTCGTAGCCCGCCGCTTCATTGCCGCCTTCTATCCGGATTGCGACATCTCCACCACCACCGTACTCGGTAAAGTCGGAAAAGTAGACTTCAAAGTAACCGGCAAGCAAATCCTAAAACCGGGTTGGCGCGTTGTCTTCGGAGCCGAACAGAAAGATCCGGACGCAGAACCGACCGAAGAAGAAGGCGTACTGCCGGACTTCGTCAAAGGCGAAAGCGGTCCGCACGTCCCTACCCTCGGCGAGAAGTGGACGCTGCCCCCAAAGGTTTACACCGAAGCCACCCTGCTCCGCGCCATGGAAACAGCAGGCAAGCTGGTAGACAATGACGAACTGCGCGATGCTTTGAAGGAAAACGGCATCGGCCGTCCCTCCACCCGCGCCGCCATCATCGAAACCCTCTTCAAACGCAACTACATCCGCAAGGAGCGCAAGAACCTCTACCCCACCGCTACGGGCGTTGAGCTGATCGGCACCATCCATGAAGAGCTACTCAAAAGCGCCGAACTAACCGGTCTGTGGGAAAAGAAGCTTCGCCAGATCGAGCGAGGCACATACGATGTACGCACCTTTCTGGAAGAACTGAAGCAACTGGTCAGCCAAATCGTATTCAACGTCCGCTCCGACCACAGCACCCGAAGCATCACCATCACCGAGGCCGTTGTAGAAAAGACAAAAGAGGAAAAAGCAACTGAGCCTAAAGAGAAAAAACCTCGCAAACCTCGCGAAAAGAAAGAGAAACTGATCGCCCAAGCCATCTGCCCCCTTTGCAAACAAGGTACAATCCTGCGCGGCAAGAATGCCTATGGCTGCTCCAATTATAAAAGCGGCTGCACCTTCCGCCTCGACTACGCCACCTACGGCGCCGACCTAACGGAAGAAAAACTAATAGAGATCATTGGCAAGTAGTTCGTCAGAGCAAGATTGATCTTTATTATTTATGTTATAACGTTCAGTCCCTATTCATATTTAGTTTCATCGTGATGAAACTAAAGTTTCACCGGCATGAAACTTTTGTTTCATAGGCATGAAACTAATATATGCTTGCATCTTTTCTTCAAAAGAGCTATATTTGCACAAATTACAATAGCTTTGGAGGTACAAGAATTATTAGAAGTTTACGCTGCGCATCCTGAGGTGGCAGCTCTAAATGCCCTATTACGCGAAAACAAGCTGCGCAATATTTTCCTTAAAGGACTCAACGGTTCGGGAGCGGCATTGACTATCGCTTCCCTTTTTCATAAAGGGAAGGGGAATTATTTGTGTGTACTAAACGATCAGGAGGAGGCCGGCTACTTTTATCACGACGTGATGCAGTTGGTGGGTGGAAGCGAAGTGTACTTCTTTCCATCCTCCTATAGGCGGGCAATCAAGTACGGCCATTTGGACGCAGCCAACGAGATTCTTCGCACTGAAGTACTCAGCGTTTTGCAAGACGCAAAGGCACCCTTCATCATCGTGACCTACCCCGATGCGCTGGCCGAAAAGGTAATTGCCGGCGAATTGCTGAAAGAGAACACACTGAAGATACATGTCAACGAGAAGCTAGACAATACGTTCGTAGCCGACGTACTGACGGAATACGGCTTCGAGCAGGTAGATTATGTATATGAGCCGGGGCAATTTGCCGTACGCGGCAGCATACTGGACGTCTTCTCCTTCTCGCACGAGTATCCCTACCGCATCGACTTCTTCGGAGACGAAGTGGAGACCATTCGCTCGTTCGACGTAGAGACCCAACTCTCAAAAGAGAAGCTGGAAAGCATCTACCTCGTCCCGGAAATCAGCAAAAGCAACAAGAGCCATGCAGCACTGCTCAGCTGCCTGCCCGAAGGCACAGTACTGGCTGCTAACGACCTAGGCTGGTGCAAGGAGCGCATCGGCAGCTTGTGGCAGGAAGAGCCGATCATTGGCGACGAAGAGTCGTTTGCCGACGCCGACCAGATGCACAGTAAGCTCATCACCGATGAGGAGTTTCTCCGAACCGCCCTCAGCTTCCGACGCCTCCATTTCGGTGCCCGCTCCAGCGGGACAGCCGAAGCAACGCTGTTCTTCAAAACACAGAAACAACCCATCTACCATAAGAACTTCGACCTAGTAAGCGACTCCTTTCAGCGCTACCTAAAAGAGGGTTATGCACTCTTCATTCTCAGTGACGCCGAGAAGCAGACCATCCGCATCCGCTCCATCTTTGAGGACAGGAAGGAAGTGATCCCTTTCACCGCCATCAACAAGACGCTCCATGAAGGTTTTGCTGACGAGACGCTGCATATCTGCCTCTTTACCGACCATCAGTTGTTCGACCGCTTTCATAAGTTCAACCTGAAAAGCGAGAAGGCACGGAGTGGCAAGATCACCCTCTCTATCAAAGAACTCAACCAGTTCAGCATAGGCGACTACATCGTGCACATCGATCACGGCATCGGCCAGTTCGGCGGTTTGGTACGTACCGAAGTGAACGGACATATACAGGAAGCCATCAAGGTAATCTACCAAAACAGCGACGCCCTCTTCGTCAGCATACACGCCCTCCATAAGCTCTCCAAATACAAAGGAAAAGACAGCGGAGAACCCCCTAAGCTGAACAAACTGGGCAGCGACTCATGGGAAAAGATGAAAGAGAAGACGAAGAAGAAGGTGAAAGATATTGCCCGCGACCTAATCCTTCTCTACTCCAAACGAAAGGACGAAAAAGGCTTCGCCTATACCCCGGACAGCTACCTGCAACGGGAACTGGAAGCCAGCTTCATCTACGAAGACACGCCCGACCAGACGAAAGCAACGCAGGACGTAAAAGAGGATATGGAAAAGCCACGTCCTATGGACCGCCTGATCTGCGGAGACGTGGGCTTCGGCAAGACGGAGGTGGCCATCCGCGCCGCCTTTAAAGCCGTAGCAGACAATAAGCAAGTCGCCGTGCTAGTACCCACCACGGTGTTGGCCTTCCAGCACTTCAAGACCTTCAGCGAACGGCTGAAAAACTTCCCCTGCACCATCGACTACATCAGTCGTGCCCGCTCCACAGGAGAGATAAAGGAAACGCTCCAAAAGACGAGCGAAGGAAGCGTAGACATCCTCATCGGTACACACCGCATCGTCAGCAAAGACGTCCGGTTTAAAGACTTAGGTCTGCTCATCATCGACGAAGAGCAGAAGTTTGGCGTAACCGTCAAGGAGAAACTACGCCAGCTAAAGGTAGAGGTAGACACCCTGACCATGACGGCCACACCTATCCCTCGCACCCTGCAATTCTCACTTCTCGGTGCGCGCGACCTGAGCAACATCATCACCCCTCCGCCCAACCGCTACCCGGTACAGACGGAAGTGGAACACTTTAACCCCGACATCATCCGCGAAGCCATCAACTTCGAGATGAGCCGCAACGGACAGATCTTTTTCATCAATAACCGCATACAGAACATCTACGAGATAGAGGAGATGATCCATCGCGAAGTGCCGGACGCACGCATCTGCGTCGGGCACGGACAGATGGAGCCAAAGCAGCTGGAGAAGATCATCCTCGACTTCGTGAACTACGAGTACGACGTACTAATAGCCACCAGCATCGTGGAAAACGGAATTGACGTCTCGAACGCCAACACCATCATCGTCAACAATGCCCACCAGTTTGGCCTCTCCGACCTCCACCAGCTACGCGGACGCGTTGGGCGCAGTAACCGAAAGGCCTTCTGCTACCTCCTAGCCCCCCCTTTGAGCAGCCTCAACACCGAGGCGCGCCGACGTCTACAAGCCATCGAGAGTTTCTCTGAACTGGGCAGCGGCATCCACATCGCCATGCAGGATCTTGACATCCGCGGGGCAGGCAACATGCTGGGTGCTGAGCAAAGCGGTTTCATAGCCGACCTCGGTTACGAGACCTATCAGAAGATTCTGGAAGAGGCCGTAGATGAATTAAGAAGCAGCGAATTTGCAGACCTTTACGCTGATGAAGAGAAGGGCAAGCGAGACACCGGCAGCGAATACGTACGCGAGACCCACATCGAAAGCGACCTTGAGCTAATGTTCTCTCCTACCTATATTCCGAACGACTCGGAGCGCATCTCGCTTTACCGCGAACTGGACAGCATGGAGGAAGAGCGAGACATCAACGCCTTCACCGAACGCCTAAAAGACCGCTTCGGCAAAGTGCCTAAGGAGGGTAAGGAGCTGATCCGCGTTGTCCGCCTCCGCCGTATGAGCAAGAAGCTCGGCATCGAAAAGATCATACTAAAGATGGAACAGATGAACATCTACCTCGTTCCGCAACCGGACAGCCCCTACTATCAGAGCGAAGCCTTCGACCAACTCCTCTCTTATTTGCAAAACCATCCGCGCGAATGTATCCTCCGCGAACTGAAGGGTAAGCGAAGCATCGTTATTAAAAACATATCCACAATTGAAGCCGCCTGTCTGGTAATGCAAGAAATCGGGAAAAGCAAAAAATGAACAAATATGAAGAATACAATCGTTGATCTATTTGAAGGAGCTGTAAAACAGTTCCCCAACAACCCTTTCTTGTGGGAGAAGAAGACGGACAAGTTCCTCCCCACCACCTACAAGGAGGTAAAAGAACAAGTCTACACCCTAGCCGCAGGTCTCATGGCCACAGGAGTAAAGAAGGGCGACAACATGGCGCTGCTCAGCGAAGGGCGCAACACATGGATCATTGGCGAACTCGCCATGTTCTATGCCGGAGCCATCAACGTTCCCCTCTCCATCAAGCTAGAGGAAACGAGCGACCTGCTCTTCCGCCTCAAACACGCCGACGTAAAATACATCCTAGTATCCGGTAACCAACTGAAGAAAATACGCAGCCTAATGGACAAGCTGCCCCTCGTCATACAGGTCATCGTCTTCGACGAACAAATCAGCTACAACGAGCGTGAAGTTTCACTATCCGAAGTGCTCCGAAAAGGATGCGCTTGGCTGGAGAGCCACCCGATGGAGGAGTTTCTGGCCGTTGGACAGTCCGTACAAAACAACGACTACGCCACCATCACCTACACATCCGGCACGACAGCCGATCCGAAAGGAGTCATCCTGACCCACCGTAACTACACCGCCAACGTGGAGCAAGCACTAAGCTTGGTAGACATCGACGACAACTGGCGCACGCTGGTAATACTACCGCTCGACCACTGTTTCGCCCACGTGGTGGGATTCTTCATCTTTATGCACAAAGGTGCCTCCGTGGCCACCGTACAGGCTGGGCGTACAGGCATCGAAAGCCTCAAAAACATTCCGATCAACATCAAAGAGTTCAAGCCCCACCTCATCCTGAGCGTGCCCGCATTGGCAAAGAACTTCAAGAAAAGCATCGAACAGGGCGTGCAAGCACAAGGAAAGACCGCCATGCGCCTCTTCCGCTTCGCCCTCAAAACCGCCTACGCCTACAACGGCAATAGTAGCGACGAGAAAGGACGCGGAGCGCGCGTGCTGCTTCGGCCGCTCGTCTCGCTCTTCGACCGCATCCTCTTCAGTAAGGTGAGGATGAACTTTGGCGGCTCCATGAAGTTCTTTATCGGTGGCGGGGCGCTGCTCGACAAAGACCTGCAGAAGTTCTACTACGCCATCGGCATCCCGATGTTCCAAGGATACGGACTAAGTGAAGCCACACCCATCATCTCCACCAACGGGCCCACGCGCCACACATTCGGTAGCAGCGGCATGCTAATCAAGCCCCTTGACCTGAAGATATGCGACCTCGACGGACAGGAATTGCCTCTGGGACAGAAGGGCGAAATCGTCGTACGCGGCGAAAACGTAATGGCCGGCTATTGGAAAAACACCACCAGTACCGCCGAAACCATCAAGGACGGCTGGCTTTACACCGGAGACATGGGCTATATGGGAACAGACGGTCTCCTCTACGTCCTTGGACGATTCAAGAGTCTGCTCATCGGCAGCGACGGAGAAAAATACAGCCCCGAAGGCATAGAGGAGGCGCTCGTGGAGCATTCCTCTTGCATCGACCAGCTCTTGCTATACAACAACCAGAGCCCTTACACCGTCGCCCTCATCGTCCCCAACAAAGAGCAACTAAAGAAGCTACTGGCCACACGCCACCTCAGCCTAACAACCGACGAGGGTAAGCAAGAAGCCATCCGCATCATCGGCAGTCAACTGGCACGTTTCCGTAAAGGGGGCGACTTGGCCGCCCTCTTCCCCGATCGTTGGCTACCGACCACCTTCGTCCTGTTGCCACCCTTTACCGAACAAAACGGGATGGTGAACAGCACTATGAAGATCGTCCGCGGAAAGGTAGAGAAGGCTTACGCCTACCGCATTGCCCAACTTTACACAGCGGAAGGAAAGAATCCCATCAATCCGGATAATATGATATCTTTGCACCAGAAACAATAGAATCGCAATATCAATCAACTTACATAACACCATTACAATTATGACTTACAAAAATGCAGTATCCTCCGTCGCGCTCGCCATGACTTTACTCACGGCAGGCAGCGACGTGGTGGCAGCACAAAGCGTCGTGCAGCAGCAACTGGACAAGGGTTGGACCTTTAAGCAGGTACGCGGCAACAACTGGTATCCCGCCCAAGTACCCGGCGTGGTACACACCGACCTCATCGCGAACGGCATCATCGAAGACCCCTTCTTCCGCCTCAATGAACGTGGCGTACAATGGGTAGACAAAGAGGATTGGGAGTATAAGACGGCCCTCAACATTTCCCCCGACATCCTGAACAAAGACAATATTGAACTTGATTTTAAAGGTCTCGACACCTATGCCGACGTCTATGTAAACGACTCCTGCGTTATCCGTGCAGACAACATGTTCCGCGAATGGACGGTCAACATCAAAGGACTGATCCGAAAGGATGGCAACGAGCTCCGCGTCTACTTCCACTCGCCCATCAAAGTAGACCTGCCGAAGTTTAACGCCATCCCCTATCCCGTTGAGGCCGGGAACGACCAATCAGAGAACGGCGGTCTGCTAGACAAAAAGCTGAGCATCGTTGCCCGCAAAGCCGGTTACCACTACGGCTGGGACTGGGGTCCAAGACTCGTCACCAGCGGAATCTGGCGTCCCGTCAGCCTCATCGGATGGAACGACGCACGCATTGAAAACGTGCAATACATTCAGGAAAAGGTAACTGCAAAACGTGCCGACATCAAAGCACGCGTAGAGGTTATTGCCGATAAAGACGGTGATGCCACCCTCACCATCAGCGCCCTAGGCGTGAAGGAAAGCTGGACGGCCAAAGCCCACGTACAAAAGGGCACAAACCTGATAGAGACCAACCTCACCGTCCTTAACCCCAAACTGTGGTGGACGGCAGGACTGGGCGAAGCCTACCTTTACCCCTTCACCGCCACCCTCACGATGGACGGACAAACAGCCGACACCGAGACCACCAAGCTGGGTCTTCGCAGCCTCCGCGTAGTCAACGAGAAGGATGCCGACGGACATAGTTTCTACTTCGAGCTGAACGGCGTCAAGGTCTTTGCCAAAGGTGCCAACTACATCCCGCAAGACAACTTCCTGCCCCGCGTCACCCCTGAAAAATATAAAAAGACCATCCTCGATGCCGTAGCCGTCAACATGAACATGCTCCGCGTCTGGGGCGGCGGCATCTACGAAAACGACCTCTTCTACGACCTATGCGATGAGCATGGCATCTTGGTGTGGCAAGACTTCATGTTTGCCTGTAGCACCTATCCGGCTGGCGAAGCTATACTCAAAAGCATCCGCGAGGAGGCTATAGACAACGTTGTACGCCTCCGCAACCACCCCTGTATCGCCATCTGGTGTGGGAATAATGAGATCCACACCGCATGGTTCAACTGGGGATGGATGAAGAAGTACGAGAAGCTAGGCGTGCTGGACGAGCTGCGCCGAGACTACAAAGCCATCTTCCACGGCGTCCTGCCCGAAGTGGTCAAAGCCTACGATCCCACCGCCTTTTACCTCCCTTCCTCTCCCTACGGAGGCAATCCGGACGCTAAGTGCGAGAGCGGCGAAACACTTTGGAACCCCAACGGCGACGCACACTATTGGGGCGTATGGCATGCCAAGGACTCCATCGCAAACTATAACAATATCCGCGCCCGCTTCTTCTCCGAATACGGGTTCCAATCCTTCCCGGAGTATCAATCAGTGCTCCGATATGCTCCCGAGGAGCGCGACCATAACATCTACTCCGACGTCATGATGGCGCACCAACGTGGGGGAAGCCACGCCAACGGGCTGATTGAATGGTACCTCCTCAACGAATACCGCAAGCCGAAAGACTTCCAGAACCTCCTCTACATGGGTCAGTTACTGCAAGGAGATGCCATCAAAACCGCCATCGAAGCGCATCGTCGCGACATGCCATACTGCATGGGCACCCTCTTCTGGCAGCATAACGACTGCTGGCCGGTCGCTTCTTGGTCTAGCCGCGACTACTACGGACGCTGGAAGGCACAACATTACTTCTCGAAGAAAGCCTTTGGCGACATCCTCGTCTCGCCCATTGCGAAAGATGACCGGCTGGAAGTTTATATTGTTTCCGACCGTCTGAAAGCCGTGAAAGGTATACTTGATGTTCGCGTGATGGATCTCCGCGGTCAGGTGTTGTTTGAAAAGACAATGAGCATCACGCTGCCAGCTAACGCCAGCCGGATGCAATTCGCCGCCCCCACCGCCAGCCTGCTGAGTGGACGAAGCAAACAAGAAGTCGTGGTAAACGCCCGCTTTACGGAGAAGAACGGTAGTGAAGTAGTAACTAACAACTACTTCTTCAGCCGGTATAAGGATATCGACTTCCCGAAGGCCAACATCCGCACCAACTCCGTAGCCCAAGGCGATGGCTTCGATGTGACGGTGACGAGCGACGTCTTCGCCCGCGGTGTCTTCCTGAGTATCAATGGCATCGAAAACTTCTTTTCAGACAATTATTTCGACCTGCTGCCCGGCGTACCTGTTACAATCCACGTAACTACCCCGCTCGACAAGGCTACCTTCGACAGCCAGCTCCGCACTGAAAGCATCAGTGATGCTTATTAACAGAATAGACAATTGACAATAAACGGAGCGCGGGGATTGCTACTTTTGGTAGCAACCCCCGCGTTTTTTATATAAACGAGCGTCGCGCCGCCAAAGGTACATCCAGTGCGCCCAAGGCTACGGAAAGGCGCGATGGCAAAGATCAGTTTGTCCGACTACAAAGATATTTTTTTTATATATAGTCGTCTGTTTACTTCCATAATTTAAGAGGATCAATTACATTTGCAACTAACGCACAGCCAATCGGCAAACGAGCTGTTACGGACGACACAGCTATTTTGTCCCAAGAAACTGTTATTGTAAAGAGAAACAAATTCATTTTGCAACTAAAAGGAGAAATTGAGAATATGAAAATTTTAGACACCTTTGCCGGATCAGGGTTGATTACCCCTATCAGCCGTAAGTACGAACTGAATCGCGAGACGGCGGACAATCAGGATTATGTCATTGAATAATGAACAACAACCCGCATTAACAACACTTGCAACATGGACAACTACGAAAATTACACCAAAGCTGAGCTCATTGATAAAATCAAGGAGCTAGAGGCTAATACATGTCACCAAACACAGCAAGACGAGCAATTACGCAACGAGCGTAAGATCAATTTTCTGAATATCCTGATGGACACAATCCTGTCAAACATTTTTGTAGCCATCTCCGTAAAGGAGATATTCAACGGCTTTACCTATATATACTTCAACCAAGCGGCCGAGAACTTCACAGGGCTAAAGGCCAAGGACGTTATTGGCAAAACGGACTTCGACATCTCTGCCGACCCTCGCCGTGCGCACGAAATCCGTACAGAAGACTATTCCACCATCAAAAAAGGGCGCACCGACCGCTTGGCGGTGGAGTACGAGAAACCCAACGGAGAAGTAAGCATAGTCAACATGATGCGCCTACTGATCAAAAACCCAGACCCAGGCGCCTCGCCCCTCCTACTGATCATGCTGACAGACATCACCAAGCAACGGAAGATCGAACTCGACCTGATCAAAGCGCAAGAGGAAGAGAAGATGAAGGATACCTTCATCGCCAACATGAGCCACGAAATACGTACGCCACTAAACGCCATTGTCGGCTTTTCAGCGCTACTTGCGGAAACAAAAAATAAACGGGAATGGAAAGAATACACCTCTATCATCAACAAGAACAGCGACCTGTTGCTACAATTGATTAACGACATACTGGATTTTTCCAAAATAGAATCAGGTACACTAAGCTATTATGCGAGCGTGGTAGACGTAAAAGATATCTGCCAATCCATTTACGAAACGGAAGCGCAAAAAACAGCCTCCAACGTGAAGCTTATCTATCCGGTGGAGAGCCTACCTTCGGTACACATCACGACGGACGGTCTTAGGGTGAGACAGATACTATTCAATCTACTATCGAACGCCATCAAATGCACCTCAGAGGGATTCATCCGGATGACCTACGTAGTGGAGGATGCGTTCGTGCGTATCTCCATTGCCGATACGGGCATCGGCATCTCCCCTGAGAAGCTCGGAGAGATCTTCGATCGCTTCGTCAAGCTCAACAGCTTCCGGCAGGGCACCGGGCTGGGACTGCCGATTAGTAAAATGATAATAGATCAGCTAGGGGGAGAAATGGGCGTCGTTTCCGAATTAGGAAAGGGCTCTACCTTCTGGTTCACTTTACCATTGAGCCGGCCGAGTGTTCCTCTGCGCAAAAAGACGGCAATGGAGAAGGTCATCGCCCCTAACCCGTCGGCCTCTTCGAACTAAAACATTCTAACGAACATTATACAAACAACAATTAATAACAGAAACAACATGAAAGAAGCATTTCTATTTTTAGCAACCGGCTTCGAGGAAATTGAAGCCTTGGGTACCACGGACATCTTACGCCGCGGAGGAATACGTGTAAACATCGTCTCCATTACCGGCGAACGTGTGGTAATGGGTACGCATAATATATCTGCCATCGCCGACTGTCTTTTCGAAGAAGCGGACTTTAGCCAGGCGGACGCGCTAATCCTTCCTGGCGGCATACCGGGCAGCAATCACCTAAACGACCATACACCGCTCAAAGAACTGATCCTACAAAAGTACAGAGAAGACAAAATCCTCGCCGCCATTTGTGCAGGCCCGATGGTGTTGGGCGGACTCGGATTGTTGAAAGGGAGAAAGGCTACTTGCTTCCCCAACTTCGAGCCAACCATGATCGGAGCGACCCCGGTGGATTGCGGCGTGGTGGTGGATGGGAACATCATAACGGCCAAAGGGCCGGGCTATGTGTTCAAATTCGGATTATCCATATTGCAAGCCCTCAAAGGTGAAATGATTGTAGAAGAGGTTGCCGGCGCCATGCTGGTCTAGCCCATTTTTTGATCCTTTGACAACAGAATCGGGTAGAAGAAAACAAAAATGACTCAAGTTTCGGAAAATAGAAATATCCGAATCTCCTTTCACAGATATAACATCGTAACGGACTGCATGTTACTGTGAAACGTGAAACAAGGAGGTGCTTTCACGAGCACCTCCTTATTCAAACCATCG
>JAVVRI010000014.1:4085-24243 GCA_036654795.1 Tannerellaceae bacterium | reverse complement strand
GACAACGAAGAAGGTTGATAGGCTAGAGTATATGCTCAAAGATGTTAATAGACGCATTGGCGATATAAAACAGGAGATTAAGCAACAAGAGATAGCAAACAATGACTATCAAACAAGAATAGACGATATTGAGCAATACAAAGAAACTAGTGAGAAATACAACGAAATTAAATCAAGGATTACTAGCCTTGAAGAAAAACTGTCAAGAACAAAAGCATGTATTGATGAAAAGTATAGCATAAAACTTCTTGATGAGTTATGGGTGCTTATATTGTTTCCTGATGTCTTTGCAGAATATCGTAAAAAAGTAGCTGATTTTGGGAAGCAAAAAAGAAAACTTGATAAGGAGTATATAGAGAAGAGAGCGAAAGAAAAAGGAAAACAAGAAGCAATAGAAGAGATGACTGCTATTGCTAATGGCACAGTGCCGTTGTCCAATTTTATACCTGATGGTGAAACAATGCAGGAAATGATTGACGAACATATCTGTAAGGTTTGCAATCGCGTTGCTGAAGAGGGGTCAGACGCTCATAACTTTATGAAAGAGAAGCTGGCACTATATATGAAGAGCATTGAAGCTAAACATAAAGCCGCACAAGAGGAAGATGAAAAACTGCTATTTATAAAATCATATATCGAAGAGTTACAAAACATCAATGTTGCTCTTGGGAATAGTAATATTGCAGAAATAGCTAATATTAAAACAACGATAGCTGACTTAATTGAATTCAATGCTGCTCGCAAAAAGCAGGTTTCTGAAATTGAGGAGCAGTTAAAAGACGCTCAAGATGAAAAGAGTAGACTCTTAATCCAAAGTAATGGTGTCTCTGAAGAGGTGCTTGCAGCCAACTTTAAAGATATTCGTGGATTGTTTGAACAAAAGGGGCGTTCAGAAAAACGACTCCTCAAACTTAATGCAGACTTGAATGACTTACTAGAGGAGAAGAGAAACATAGACGCTGAATTTGCGGAGCTTAACCCTGCAACTGGCTTAGCGAAGTTATACTCTAGGGTTCACATGACTTTTGACAAAATTCTAAAAGCATTTTCTGAAGCAAAAAAAACAAATCTACGTAGATTCCTATTAGACCTAGAGGAGAGAGCGAATCATTATCTTACCCTGCTTAACATTGATGACTTCCATGGAATAGTTCGTATTGTGGAGACTGCGAATGAGTCTGCAAAAATACAGTTGCATAGCTCAAATGGGGCAATGATTAACAATCCTAACGGGGCACTTCAAACAACAATGTATATGTCAGTGCTATTTGCGATCTCGGATCTAACCTCTCTCAAAAGAGAGGAGGATTATCCACTAATCTTTGACGCACCAACATCATCATTTGAGTCGTTCAAAGAAGAGGAGTTTTATAACGTCATAGATAAAATTAACAAACAGTGCATAATCGTTACTAAGGATTTATTAGATAAAGATGAGACAACAGGTATTCGCAAATTAAACGAAGCAAAAATCGCTGCTCTCACTTGTTCGGTTTACAGAATTGAGAAGCAGCGACCATTTGTTGCAACCGATTTATCTACAATATGTACCACTTCAACACCAATAAAGTAGTATGGCAGCAGAAAAACTATTTGAGCTTTGGGCAAAGAGAAACCCAAACTTCGAGAAAAGATACGAAGATAACGTAATCAAACAATACACCGATTACGGGAAAGGTAGTAGTAGCTTTCAAGAGTCACGAGGAAAAATATATGGCGCTGGATATGAGATATACATTATCGCCTTTTTTATAGGACTATATCATAACCGTCGCAAACCTCTTAACGAAGACAGTAGCAAGATAAAAGGTTTTGGACAAGCCATCCAATACTGGGGCGTACGTGAAAAAAGAGGTTTAAGAAAACAGTATAGCGAAATACAAAAATATATATTCGCTGCCCTTGTAGCACGTTCTGATATTGATTTTATTGCACTTGACCAAGATAAAATCAATGCGCGCAAGGCTGTGGACATATTGACAACTACTATGGAAGAGTATGCAAACTTTGGTTTTGATTATATCGAAGATAAAATGCTGGATAATCCTGAGTATTTCTTCAAAAACTCTGCTTTTTTAGACGTGTTTTTGTCGTTTATTACAGGAAAAAATGATACGTCAGAAGACGATGATGATGTTGAGTCGTTAGACTAACTAGTAATAGTTTGTATATTTTCAAGAAGCAAAATATTACTATTGTTCACTCTAATAAGTTAGGGCACTGGAAAGTAATAGAGTAACCAGAATACAACGAAAGCACATACGAATAGTACAATTCCGTAAACGATTGAAGCAACCAATAGAATCATGAACAACAACATATTAATCTACACCACTCCCGACGGGAAGAAGAAGCTGGAAGTCAATCTCAAAGATGAGACTTTATGGTTGTCTTTGGATCAGATTGCAGAACTATTCCAACGAAATAAGTCGACCATTTCAAGACATATAAAGAATATCTTTGAGGAAGGTGAATTAGATACAAAGTCAGTTGTTGCAAAATTTGCAACAACTGCATCCGATGGTAAAACATATCAGGTAGATTACTACAATTTGGACATGATTATCTCAGTAGGTTATCGTGTAAATTCCCTACAAGGCACTCATTTCCGTATCTGGGCGACACAAGTGCTCAAGGAGTATATGATAAAGGGCTTTGCCATGGATGACGACCGTCTAAAGCGTGGTGGAGGTGGTAATTACTTTGATGAACTGCTCTCCCGCATCCGTGACATCCGTTCTTCAGAAAAACTGTTTTATCGGAAGATATTGGAAATCTATGCCCTCAGTATCGATTATGATCCGCGAAACGAAGTAACCAAGGAGTTCTTCGCATCCGTCCAAAACAAAATGCACTATGCTGTACATGGGAAAACAGCAGCCGAGCTGATTTATAGTCGTGCGGATGCACAGAAAGATTTTATGGGACTAACCTCATGGACAGGGTGTTTACCCCATAAGTCAGATACAGATATTGCCAAGAATTATCTTTCTAAAGAAGAAATCGGCACGTTAAACCGGATAGTCTCACTCTATCTGGACTTTGCCGAGCTACAAGCGTTAGACAAACGCCCCATGTACATGAAGGACTGGCTCAGCAAGTTGGATGACTTCCTGAGACTATCAGGCAAGGAGTTACTCCATCACGTAGGGGTAGTTTCCGCTGAAATGGCTAAGTTAAAAGCACATAAAGAATACGATCAGTTTAAAGAGCGTATACAATATGAACTATCACCAGTAGAAATCCACTTTCTTGAATCGTTTGAGGAAACGCAAAAGAAGTTGAAAAAATAGAAATATAAAAGCAAATAAGTAGCAATAAAAAAGCAATACCCTATGCGCATACAGTTTACATCCGACCTGCATTTGGAGTTCAAAGAGAATTTGGCTTATGTTCAGAGCATCCATTTTGAAGTGACTGGGGAGATTCTGATATTGGCCGGAGATACTTTTTATCTGAAAGATAGAACTATCCCAAATATTAAGTTTTGGAAGTGGGCTTCTCAGAATTATCAGCAAGTGATGCTAGTGCCAGGCAACCATGAGTTTTATAACAATGGTGATGTGAGTGTTCGTGGTGACTCTTGACAATATATGTTTCTCGACAATGTAGGTTATTACTATAATAAGGTAGTGCGTATAGGTGATGTGGATATTGTTTTCTCTACTTTATGGTCTCACATTCCTGCCGAGAATGAATTTAATGTATTCAGAGGAATGAACGATTTCCACCAAATATTATATGACAAACATCGTTTACGCATTGAGGATTTTAACGCAGAGCATGAAAAGTGCCTTGCCTTTATCAAACAAAGCGTTCTAAAAAGTACAGCTAAGCATATTGTTGTTGCAACCCATCACCTACCAACTTTTCAAGCTGTTGCCAAAGAGCGAATAAATGATAGCATGAATAATGCCTATGTTACAGAGTTGGGCAACTTTATTGCCGATAGTAGAATTGATTATTGGATATATGGTCATTTCCACGAGAATATTGATACAGAGATAGGTACTACTAAAATTATACCCAATCAGTTAGGATATTTGTTCAATGGAAAACGCGCAGAAGGATTTAGTGAAAGCCGATTTATTGAGTTGCAATAAACAGAATGAATAATTAAAATGAATATAATTCAACAAATAGAGAATAAGAAACAATATTTAGACCTACTGCTACTTGCTGACGAGCAGGAGTCTATGATTGACCGTTACCTGGAATGTGGTGAACTATTTGTGCTTGACGATAATGGGGTTAAAGTTGTCTGCGTGATAACAAATGAAGGAGATAGTGTGTGCGAACTCAAGAATATTGCTGTTACTCCTGAATTTCAACGGAAGAGGTATGGCAAAAAGCTGATAAACTATTTGAAAGAGCACTATTCGGGAAAATTCACTCAAATGATAGTCGGAACAGGAGATGTGCCAAGTGCAGTCGGCTTCTACAAAAGTTGTGGATTTGCATATTCACATCGGATAGAAAACTTCTTCACAGACAACTACGATCATCAGATGTTTGAAGATGGTGTATTGCTTAAAGATATGGTTTATTTAAAACGGAATATTCCAAAGAGCATCATCGTAAAAACCTATTACGGTCGGGTTCCTGCTTGCGGTGTATTTTGTGGTGGTTGTCCTATCTATACACGAGACAAGAAACCTTGTTTAGGTGCTGAGCCCAATATTTAGCTGTTATCGTAAGGTAATATTGAAAATATTCGTAATTTTGTACTCAGTTATCTTTCCGCTTGCGGGAAGACATATTACAGTAACCAATAATATCAGGTAATGAAAAAAGACAACATCATTTTCGACATCATCGAGAAGGAACACCAACGGCAATTAAAAGGAATCGAATTGATTGCTTCGGAGAACTTCGTTAGTGATCAGGTAATGCAGGCTATGGGTAGCTGCCTCACAAACAAGTACGCAGAAGGATATCCAGGAAAGCGTTATTATGGAGGTTGCGAAGTTGTAGACCAGAGTGAGACCATCGCGATTGAACGCTTGAAGCAAATCTTCAACGCAGAATGGGCGAATGTGCAACCACACTCAGGGGCACAAGCGAACGCAGCCGTTTTCTTTGCAGTGCTTAATCCGGGTGATACGTTCCTCGGACTCAACCTGTCGCACGGTGGACACCTTTCACACGGATCCCCAGTAAACAGTTCGGGCGTGCTCTATCATGCAACCGAATATAACGTAAAGGAAGAGACCGGACGCATTGATTACGACCAGATGGAAGAAGTGGCCTTGCGCGAACATCCGAAGTTGATCATTGGTGGTGGTTCCGCTTATTCACGCGACTGGGACTACAAGCGCATGCGCGAAATTGCTGATAAAGTAGGCGCCTTGCTTATGATAGACATGGCTCACCCTGCCGGACTAATTGCTGCCGGACTGCTAAACAATCCGCTCGAATATGCTCACATCGTTACCTCTACCACTCATAAAACGCTACGCGGACCGCGTGGAGGTATTATCCTACTTGGAAAAGACTTTAAAAACCCATGGGGAAAGAAGACGCCGAAGGGTGAAACGAAAATGATGTCTCAACTGCTCGACTCTGCCGTGTTCCCCGGAATACAAGGAGGACCATTGGAGCACGTTATTGCTGCCAAAGCTGTTGCCTTCGGCGAGGCGCTCGAACCTGAATATAAAATATATCAGAAACAAGTACAACTCAATGCTGCCGCTATGGCTGCAGCATTTACGGCTAAAGGATACAAAATCGTATCCGGCGGTACGGACAACCATAGTATGCTGATCGATCTACGCACGAAGTTCCCCGAACTAACCGGAAAGGTAGCCGAAAAGGTATTGGTAGCAGCCGATATTACGGTAAACAAGAACATGGTTCCTTTTGACAGCCGTTCTCCGTTCCAAACATCGGGTATACGCGTTGGTACTCCAGCCATCACGACACGTGGTGCGAAGGAGCCGCTCATGGCAGAGATTGTTGAATTAATCGACCGGGTACTTTCTGCTCCCGAATGCGAGAAGACAATCACAGAAGTGCGCGAAAGGGTGAACGCCATTATGAAGGGATACCCCATCTTTGCATGGTAAACTGACACAAAAGAAGCATGTCCGGGATGGTGGCTATACGAGCAACCTTATCCGGACATGCTTTTCTGCTTTTTTATAGCTGCTCATTTAATATAACATTAATATTCATTCTAATTATTCACTTACATTCAAAACATGAAAAAGCTCATTACGATGTGTGCCGCAACGGCACTCTGTCTTTTGACATCATGCAGCGAAGGACCCACAAAGCAGATGCCATACAATCAAGGCATCAATGTGATACCTACGCCTGCTAGTCTGGTACAAAACGAAGGCAGCTTTAAACTGAACAAAAACACTGCGTTTTACGCCTCAACGCCTGAAGCTAAAACAATCGCAGCATTCTTTGCTGCACGCATCAACACAGCGACCGGTTACACATTAGCCGTGGCTGACAAAGAATCCTCGAACGCCATATCGCTTGCCATCGACATTGCGCTCGATGTAAACGACGAAGGCTATACGCTAGAGGTAACAGACAAGGGCGTCAGCATCAAAGCAAAGACTCCGCAAGGACTCTTCTATGGCATGCAGACCGTTATGCAACTGCTGCCTGCCGAGATTGAAAGTCCGACGCCGGTTGCTGACATCGCTTGGGTTATCCCAGCAGTGACCGTAAAAGACCAACCCCGTTTTGCTTACCGCGGGATGATGATGGATCCATGCCGTCACTTCGTACCCGTAGAAAATGTAAAGAAGCAATTAGACGTATTGGCTATGTTCAAAATCAACACCTTCCATTGGCACCTAACGGATGACCAAGGCTGGCGCATCGAGATCAAAAAGTATCCGAAACTGACCGAGATTGGCTCAAAACGTATTGACGGCGAAGGCACCGAGTACGGCGGCTTCTACACACAGGAGCAGATCAAAGAGATCGTAGCGTACGCTGCCGAACGCTTTATCACTGTAGTTCCCGAATTGGAACTTCCGGGACACGAGTTGGCTGCTATTGCTGCCTATCCCGAACTCTCTTGTAAAGGCGACTCTATCACT
The DNA here is from genome assembly GCA_036654795.1 of Tannerellaceae bacterium. Classification (GTDB taxonomy): domain Bacteria; phylum Bacteroidota; class Bacteroidia; order Bacteroidales; family Tannerellaceae; genus JAVVRI01. The sequence goes on along the minus strand of JAVVRI010000014.1, from coordinate 17,182 downwards.
CCACGCATTATCTGGGGAGTAGAAGATATCGTGATGTGTGCCGGCAAAGAAGAACCGTTTACCTTCCTTGAAGATGTGATTGCTGAAATGGTTCCCCTCTTCCCCGGTACCTATTTCCATATTGGTGGAGACGAGTGCCCGAAGATCAGTTGGAAAAACTGTCCGACCTGCCAGGCTCGTATCCGTAAGGAGGGCTTGAAGGATGAACACGGACTACAAAGCTACGTGGTGCAACGCATGGAAAAAGTGCTGGCACAGCATGGAAAAAAGATAATCGGCTGGGATGAAATTCTGGAAGGCGGCTTGGCTCCTAGCGCAACAGTAATGTCTTGGCGTGGCGAAGAAGGCGGCATCGCTGCTGCTTTGATGGATCACGATGTGATCATGACACCAGGCGGAAACGGCATGTATCTGGACACTTACCAAAGCGATCCTAAGCTTGAACCGGTATCTATTGGTGGATACACAACACTGGAAAAGACCTATAGTTACAACCCGACACCCGACACACTCGTTACACTGGGCAAAGATAAGTTTGTAAAGGGCGTACAGTGTAATATCTGGAGCGAATACATGTACACAACGGACATTATGGAGTATCGCATCTATCCGCGTATTCTTGCACTAGCCGAAATAGGTTGGACTCCTTTGGACAAGAAGGACTATAAGGACTTCGAACGCAGACTGGACAACGCATTGGTACGTTTGGACGGGCACGGCATCAACTACCACATCCCGCAACCGGAACAACCCAACGGCTCATGCGACTTCGTAGCCTTTACGGACAAAGCATCGTTAACATTCAAAACTGTTCGCCCTATTCAGATGGTATATACGCTGGATGGTACAGAGCCTACAGCCACATCTACCGTATACGAAGCTCCTATTGAGTTCATCGAGTCTGGTGTATTAAATATCCGCTCCTTGCTGCCTTCAGGTAAGATGAGCAAAGTGCGCACTATCACTGTAGAGAAACAAGCACTTGCCCCAGCCAAAGAGGTAGCTAAGACAACCCCCGGTCTGAAGATGCAAGTAGCAGACGGCATGTTCCTTGAATCATCCAAATTGGCTGACGTAAAGGAATGGAAAGAATCCATCATCAAAGACTTAAAGGAAATAAGAAGCGTAGTAAAAACAGACGAATCGATGAGAGGTGTGAAACAATATGCAGCCGTTGCTAACGGTTATGTAAACATTCCTGAGGATGGCGTCTATTACATTTCTTCCGACAACGAAGAGGTTTGGATTGACGGCAAGCTGCTGATCAACAATGGTGGCGAAGTAAAACGCTTCTCTCGGCATGACAACTCAGCGGCATTGGCTAAAGGACTACACGAAATAAAGGTAGTATTCCTCGGACACATTATCGGTGGCTGGCCTTCTAATTGGAACGACGGCAGCGTGAAACTACGCAAAGCAGCGGAAGAAAATTTCACGGCTATCACCCCCGACATGCTGGCAAACTAAACATCGACCTACTTCAAGTACAATGCCAACCTACTTGAACCTATTTAACAAGCGATGCCTACCTGCTTTTACGCAGATAGGCATCGCTTTTTTATGATATACCGTTGCCACCTTAGTCAATCGCCAAATAAAGAATTGTAATTGAGTTTGGGGGGAAGTTATAGACCATCGCACCACCCAGCGAGAAGGAAATCCGCTTTCTTACCGGCACAATAGCTTTCGGATTGACAAATGTATTGCGAACATCCGGATTACCGGAAAGTTGGAGTATCTCTACCTCGTTCTTGACACTAGCGCCATTGATGTTCAGGGCAGTCTTTTCTTCATGTTGCGTCGTGTTGACTACCTTCAGCAAAATGGTGTTCGTTTTCTTGTCCAACGTAGCAACAGAGACCAGCGAAGGCATCGGACGCATCGCCGCTTCATGTAGCAAGCTGTCATTCACATAACAACGAACCGTATCGTCTTGACAGCACATACGGATATGATAAGGACGATTACTCTCGAAAGCAAAGGGTTTGGTGGCGTCCAACGTATCCTTTACTCCTCCAGCCTGACGAAACAGTTCGCTCACGCCAGCACCTATAGTCAGCACAATACGATCGCCCTGATCCGCCTGAAGACCGTTATCGCGCAAATGAAACTGAATCTGTCCGCTACCTTTAGTACGCTTAATGGTGGCAGCAAAGATGTAGTCATGTTCTGTTGGATCTCCGGATAGCAGGTAGTTCCATCGGTTAGCATCCGGAATCAGATTGCCAGACTCCAGTTTCCAACCGCCACTCAGCACGTCGATAACGGTTAGCGAATGACCATTAAGTACTACGTCAGTCACATCGTAACTATTATCGAACAGTTCAATTCCTGCCCGTCCAAAGGTTACCTGCGGCTTCTGATACGTATTGACAAGGGTATTTAACACCTCGTCGCCGCGATTGTTCCAAAGCATCTGTAACATATAGTAAGCAGGCGAAGCCACCGCCTTATGGTTATCAAAAGAGACGGCAGCCGAACGCTGTACAGGAAAATTCATATTACTAAGTAACGGCGAATAGGCCAACCGCTTCACCACGTCCGGATTGCTTTCGGCACCCAACAAAAAACAGGCCTCACTAACAGCCGCCCGGAGTGTGCCACGCGCAACCCCGTAGGTCGATCCAAACTCCCCAACAAAGACTGCAGGCAAGCGACGCTGAGACAGACTTTGCTCGTATCGATTATGGTTGGCAATGAAATAATCCTCTCCGGAATATACGTGCGTATCCGTCCAGTCCCCTCGATTCTTGCGGGAGGTAAAGGAACTACTGATAACTGTCATATATGGATAGCGCTCTTTGATTGCCGTTTTGAATAGGTCGTAGCGCTTGGAGTATTCCGTACCGTAGTTCTCGCTTCCGATCTCAATATATCGCAAGTTAAAAGGCTTCGGATGTCCATGTTTAGCACGCATAGCACCAAAGATAGAGTCGGTAGGCTCATTAGCGTAAGCGATAGCATCAAGAGCATCTTGTACTGGTTTATCCATCGCCGTAATATCCTCATAACGAGGGCGACGACTCTGGCTGGTAACACCGCTATTAATCACATAAACAGGTTCTGCCTTTAAGTCTTCGCACAATTGTAAGTATTCATGATAGCCTAATCCATTCGTCGTTCCGTAAGCCCAGACACTCCAGAAATTCTTGCGTTCAGCAATGCTGCCCACGGTCTCACGCCAAATAGGGTAGGTACCAGCCGTATAGCCCTCCACAAAGCTGCCGCCCGGAAAGCGGATAAATTGAGGCGAAAGGGCGGCAATCATCTCCATCAAGTCCGGACGAAGACCGTTCGGACGACTATTCCATGTCTTTTCCGGGAATAAGGAGACTACGTCCATCCAAAACATAATGGCTGTATCCGCCGTAAAGGTCAACTGCGCCTGATTGGCATCACGAGTGGCAGTAAATGTATGCGTATAATGCTTCCATTCAGAAGGAGGCGCCACGTTATACTGATCGCTCAGCACAGTGTTAGCCACAGAATCCTCCAAAGCTATTCGAAAGGTGCGGGGCTGCATGTATGCACCTTTCAGGTAAAGAGAAAGACGATAAGTCTCCCCTTTGCGGATTGGGATGCCCCCGTATCCTTGGGCAGCTATCCCCCCCCTACCCATATCAGATGAAGCATAGATAGAGACCAACATAGAGCGGCGATTCTTGTCATTCACCAGCTCCTTAGTATCCGGATACATCTGTGTATTGGCAGACAGCTTATGCCAACCCGGCACAGAGTCCGCCCGCATAAAAGGGATAGACCAACCATTCGGGGTAGTCAGCATATTACGAACCGGATCGTAAGGACAGTTAAACGGCGGCATGCCATCTTCAAAACTACGGTTCTGTATCAACTCCGCGTACAATCCGCCATCAATAGCATGATTGATCTCCTCCAGCGTCAAGCCGTATAACCGTTTATTTACAGGAAGTGTAAGCCCATCCACCTCTATTGTGATTGAGGATGTGACAGGCATTTGTGGTCGACATCCGACCAATAAGCCCAACAGCAGGCATCCATTAACGACCCGAGAAATTATCTGCATATTCTATTGTTCTTACTTTTCGCAGTGCAAACTTAAAGAATAATTCTCATTTTCTATCTATAATCCAATTATTCGATGTAAAAGAATGAAAAAGGCATGTAATTACGATGTTTCTTTGATTATAATATCTATTTTTGCAGGATGAGACTTTGAACAGCAAACAACAAAAAATATATCCATGAATCAATCTATTTTGTTAGTCGACGACAAGCCTGAAATTGCTAAGATTATAATGCTTTACTTATCAGCTTATCGAATACATTATACAGAAGACCCCTTACAAGCTATCTCATGGTTAAAGGAAGGTAATTTACCGGACATTATTATATCCGACTTAAATATGCCACAAATGTCGGGTGAGGAGTTTTTAGTTTACCTTAAAGCAGAAACCCTATTTCATGACATTCCTGTACTTATTCTGTCTAGTGTTGAAAGTAGTACTACCCGAATACGCCTCTTCGAAGAAGGGGCAGAGGACTTTATTTTAAAACCTTTTAATCCTGAAGAACTAAGAATCCGAATAAAAAGGCTCTTACGATGATAAACTATATATATTGGGGCGAACAACATGAGTTTCAGAAGCAGTTAAAAAGCATACATGGCGGTCATATATTCACCTGTACTACATTTATGCAACTTAATAGTTTGTTTTATTCTATAAAGCAGACTCAAAAGAATATGATGACCTGTTGCCTTTTGTTTGAAAAGGCGGCAATAGGCGATACAGACCTGCCTGTATTGTCTAAAATACGTACGCTCTATCCGGATCTCCCCATTCTTCTTCTTAGCCAGCCATTAACGAAAGAAGATAAAATTGCTTATCTCAAAGCTGGAATAGACAGCGTGACGCCTATTACTATAAGTATGGAAGAGCTGAAAAAGTTAGTAGACTTTACTATCTTATATAAAAGCAAACAAATAAACAGAACAATTAAAAACGGCAAACCAGACTTGCAGATATTTAAATTACCACTTTGGAAAAGGATATTTGACATACTGAGTTCATCGGTTGCCATCTTATTATTGTCTCCTGTTTTTTTGACAACAGCTCTTCTGATTCGTCTGGAGAGTCAGGGTAAGGTTATCTACAAATCAAAACGAGTAGGTAGTAATTATCGAATTTTCAACTTTTACAAATTTCGTTCAATGTATGCAGATGCAGACCAACGCTTGAGCGAATATAAAAAACTCAATCAATACACACTTGCGGACGAAACGACAACACCCGCTGCCACAGCGCCAACTATCCAACTCCCTAACAATAAACATTCGGAGGTGATACTCTTTTCTGATGACGATAGTACCACCGAAAAAGATTACTTGAAAATAAAAAAGACGGAACAATCCAATGCTTTCTTCAAATTAGAAAACGATCCGCGCATCACTCGTGTAGGTAAAATAATCCGCAAATACAGTATAGACGAACTGCCGCAACTCTTCAATATTCTGGAAGGTGACATGTCTGTTGTAGGCAATCGCCCCCTCCCACTCTATGAAGCCGAGCTACTTACCAGCGACGAATACATACAACGCTTTATGGCTCCCGCGGGACTAACCGGCCTCTGGCAAGTGGAAAAACGAGGAAACTCCGGAAATATGTCTGCCGAAGAGAGGAAACTATTAGACATCAAATATGCGCAAACGTTCTCATTTTGGACAGACATAAAACTAATAATTAGAACATTTACCTCGTTCATTCAAAAGGAAGATGTATAAATATTCTATGAAAAGCACATGTATTTATGAAAAGCAACTTAATCATCCTATTTTTATATCTATCTATTGCTTCTGCTCTTGGCCAACAAAACATAAACCGGCTGGAAGCAGAGACGATTGCTACGTCTGAATATATGAACAATGATTCCCTTCAGGCCATGCTGGGGAAATATGAGCTGGTAAAACTGCCTCCCCTTTCTGTCTTTTTAAAATCAGTATATGAACATCCCTCCATACAAATGTTTGAAGCATATCGTGATGAAGAACAAGCTGTCTTAAAGGACACGCAGAAAAAGTGGCTAAACTACTTCCGCATCACTGGTCAATACCAATACGGATACGCAATGGGGCTTTCTTCCACATCGACTGCCGACGATCCGATGTACTACACATACAAAGGGAGCAACCAAAACATGTATAACTTCGGCGCAGCCCTATCCATCCCAATCGGTGATTTGTTAGGACAAAGACAAAAAGTCAGAGCCCAAAAGGCACGGCTTCGCCAAAAAGAGTATGAATATGAAATATCAATAGAAGAACGGAAGCTGAAAATATTAGAAGCATACAATCAGGTATTACAATCATTATCTACACTGAAAGCAAAATCGGATGCAGCAGCCTTATATAATGCACAGATGAAAATATCCGAACAAGACTTTATTAATGGGAAAATCAGCATTATCGATCTCTCTTTAGAAAGAAGCAGGCGTTCGACTGCCGTTGTGTCCTATCAGGAAGGGCGTGCCACTTTACATAACGCAATCACATTACTGGAAATGCTGACAAATGTAAAAATAATAAACAATTAAGATGGACGTACCTATATACATAGCTCGTTTTCTGTACCATATTCGTTATCAGGTTATTCTGGGAAGTTTATTGGTCACAGCCCTCGTTGCTTATTTTACACAATTTCTGCCTCAAAGCTACACGGTAAACACGAGTATTTATACCGGCATTGCCTCTTCATCAGGACTTGAGACAGAAAACAACAATTACAACTTTTTCGAGTTGAACAACACGTTCGACAATCTGATAAACCTAACAAAAGCCAAAGGAACTTTAGAAAAAGTATCCTTGAAATTGTTTGCTTTAAATATGATTAAAGGTGATTCGAATGTAGATAATACGGATATTACAGCCAAGAAATATAAGGAACTATTGAAAATCGTTCCACCGGAAGTATCAAAACTAATCAACAAGCAATCACTGGAAAAAACGATAGAAAACTTAAACAATTACAAAACGGAAAACCCACATAATTTCATGTTTGAATTATTTAACTGGAATCATCCTCACTACAGTTATAATGCACTTAAAAGCGTGTCAGTAAAACGCGTAGGAAACAGCGATCTGATTGAAATCTCATTTCGATCAGATGATCCGGGTATCACAGTGAACACTGTGAAATTCATTAATGAAGAGTTGATGCAATCGTATGATGGCTTGCGCTACAAATCTGCCAATGACGTGGTGAAATATTACGAAGAACAACTAATCATGTTGCGTTCAAAACTGGATAAGTTAGAGAATTCATTGACAGACTACAACATAGAAAACAAAGTGATTAACTATGGAGAACAAACCAAAGCCATTGCTATTTCATACTCCAACTATGAAGACAGATACGAATTAGCCCGTCAGGCGTATGAGAGTTCCTCCGCCCTAATTGCAAAACTGGAGAAACAAATGGAGATGCGCTCCAAACTATTCAGCACAAACACTCAATTCATTAACGCCTTAGACAGCGTTTCTACAATAAACGGAAAGATTACAGAAATTGAGGTTTTCAGTACAGAGGAAGCTCAAACGAATAATAAGAAACTCCAAAAATATAAAGAAGAGCTGACCAATACAGAGAAAAATATCAGCCAGCTCTCCAACGACATCAACGATTATAAATATTCTAAAGAAGGGGTAGCCGTTGAAGGCATGGTGGATCAATGGTTGTTCGCCACAATAACCAATACAAAGGCTAAAGCAGAATTAAAGGTACTGGATATGCGCCGAAAGGATTTTGCCGATCAATATAAAGTATTTTCGCCTATTGGAACTCAGATAAACAGAAAAGAGCGCGAGATACGGGTAATAGAAGAATCCTACCTGGAGGTGCTTCATGGATTGAACTTAGCTAAATTAAAACAGAAGAATATACAGTTGACCTCTGCTACGCTCAACATAATAACCCCTCCCACTTATCCGCTGATTAGCGACGGAAGAAAACGAGGATTGCTAACTGCAATAGCCTTTATGGGTAGCATCCTTTTCATTATCGGTTTCAATCTGGTCGTGGAGCTGTTAGACCGCACGTTGCGCGATGCAGAGAGGGCTCGTCGTCTGACCAACACACCCATATTGGGTGCTTTCACCGGACGTATGCAATTAAAGTATCGTGGCTACATAAAAGCATGCAACCGCATTTCGGCCGCTTATGCCTGCAACACACTAAACAGATATTTGGAAGCAGACACACCCATGTATATCAACCTGCTTAGCATTGAGAGCAAAGAAGGTAAAAGTTTTGTAGCTAAATACTTCCTGGAAGAATGGGACATGCAAGGATTGCACGTGCAGTATCTGCTTGCCGGAAAAGACTTTCCCATGGATGCGACCTATCTACTAGCCAAAGGCTTTGACACGTTTGTCCGAGATACGAATCAGACAAATATCGTGTTGATTGAATATCCGGCTATTCTGTCTAACACCATTACTACCCCATTACTTGCTCACGCATCGGTCAATATTGTAGTAGCCAATGCTTGCCGTGTATGGAAAGACAGTGATACTATTATTATGAATAATCTAAAAGAAAGATCCGGAGTTGTTCCTCTATATCTGTATCTTAATAATGCTACACGAGAAGCGGTGGAAGAATTTACAGGACAGTTACCTCCGGACTCCTCCACACATACATTAGCTAGTAAAATCAGATATATGGGCTTAACAGCCAGAAGTACAGCCGTTAAATAAGAAAAGATGAGCATTCATACAAACACAAAGCAATTTAAACTTTATTCCATCCTTTTCTTGGTTGGTCTAATGGGTATTGCCGCGTCTTTGATGACTAGCAACTTTCTTTTAGCATTAGCGATTGTATGTTTACCTTTTCTCTTTATTACCGGCTATCTGGTGTTGTGCTATCCGCTTATTCTTTTCTTGCTAACCTTCACTATCAACTACTACCTGATGGGATTAACCCGTTACGCTAACTTAAGTGGAATCAGTTTTCTGATGGATAGCCTGATGGCTGCCACATTGGTGATCATCCTTATTCATACAGCACTCTTCAAAAATATAGAATGGAAATTCGGATTGAATGCACTGACTATCGGTTCGTTCGTCTGGATGATTTATTGCTTGGCTGAAATCGGAAACCCGACTGGCATGTTGGAAGCGTGGATCTTATCCAGAGGACTTATATTCAATGGATTTCTCATCTCACTGATCGTGTCATTAGTCTGCGTACGTTACCAGACAGTGAAACAGATTGTTTTTTTACTATCTATTTTCACCATGACAGCTGTCTTAAAAGCAATCATGCAAAAGTATTGGGGGTTTGATAGTGGAGAGCAACAATGGTTGAACGAAGGAAGTAATGCATCGACACACTTATTAGCTACTGGAACTCGTTATTTCTCTTTCTTTACTGATGCAGGAAACTTTGGGTCCAATATGGGATGTGCCGGTGTTCTATTTGCTATCGCAGCCTCAGCCGTTAAGCAAAAGTCACTAAAAATATACTATGGTCTGGTAGCCTTAGCAGGTTTCTATGCCATGTTTCTATCCGGTACGCGAGGAGCCATTATTGTTCCGATAGGTGGATTTGCTCTTTATCTTGTATTGAGTAAAAATATAAAAACAATGATGGCAGGAGGTCTTGTCCTCCTATTTATATATATCTTTTTTGCCTTCACCTCTATCGGGCAAAACAATCAACAAATTCGCCGTATGCGCACAGCTTTCAATCCTTCAGCCGATGGGTCGTTTAATGTGCGAAGAGAAAATCAAAAACTCCTAGGTGAATACTTGAAAAACAGACCGCTAGGAGAAGGCATCGGTCTCTCGGGGGTAGAAAACCAAAAGATGTCTCATCGCTTTACCACCTCAATTCCACACGATTCGTGGTACGTAAAGATATGGGTAGAGACTGGAATTGTCGGTGTAACTCTTTACTTGAGTTTTCTGGCAATTGTTATTATGCGTAGTGCCTATCTCATCATGTTTCGCATTCGAGACTTGGAATTGAAAGGACTATTATCCGGAATGTTGTGTGGTATCACCGGAATGCTACTAAGTGCTTATGGTAATGCCTTCTGGGGGCAATTTCCTACTTATATTATTGCTTTCACAGGACTATCTTTGGTTTTAAAAGGCGAATATTTTGACAGAAAGATAAAAGAAAGTCATGAACAAGTGGAATTAAACAACGAAAAAATATAGATTATGATCGAAGAATTCATACACATAACAACAAGTTGGAGCAGTAGCAACGAAAAGATTGTTCTGATGGGAGATGCCATCTTGTTTTTACTCTTTTTGGTAGCTGTGCTCTATTTATTCGTATTTGCCCTCTTTTCTCTTAAAAAGAGAAAAGATACTTATCCACCAGCCCGTATAAAATATCATTTTGCGGTATTATTTCCGGCTTACAAAGAAGATTCAATCATCATCCACTCGATTCAGTCTTTTCTGAAGCAAGCCTATCCTCGTGAACAATATGACATCATCGTCATCTCCGACCACATGACCGAAGCAACGAACCAACAGTTACAGGATTTATCGGCCGAAGTAATTGAAATTACCGACCCACATAGTAGTAAGACAAATGCACTGATACGTGCCGCAGAATATATGGAGCATAAAAAAGAAAAAACGGATATAGTTGTGATACTGGATGCGGACAATTTGGTGGATGAGACGTTTCTTGACCAGTTGAATAATGCGTTTTATTCGGGCTGTTCGGCCGTGCAAACACATCGGGTAGCTAAAAGCCGTAATACAAATGTAGCGGTGTTGGATGCTGTCAGCGAAGAAATTAATAATTCAATCTTCCGGAAAGGGCATACCAGCCTGGGATTCTCGTCTGCACTGATTGGTTCGGGAATGGCGTTCGACTATGAGATATTCAAAGAGAACATCCAAAATGCCCAAAGCGTAGGAGTAGATAAACAATTGGAGCAAAGTTTGTTGCTGCAGCATGTTTATATTGAGTACCTGGAAGATGTTTACACCTATGACGAAAAAGTTAGTGACAAAAACGGTTTTTATAACCAACGCCGCCGGTGGTTATCTACTCAGTTTTACAATCTATTTTATGGATTAAAGCATATCCCAATGGCTTTATTGAGTGGTAATTGGGATTATTGCGACAAACTTTTTCAATGGATGATGCCTCCCCGGGTTATTCTTTTTGGCATGATATTTATATTTGCGCTTATCTTTACAATAGTAGACTGGACATTGTCCGTCAAATGGTGGACGTTGTTTCTATTGCTTTGCATGACATTTAGTATTGCCGTTCCGGATTATTTGGTCGATAAACGTTTCAAAAAGGCTCTACGATCATTGCCTATTCTTTTTCTATTGATGCTGTTTAACTACTTCCGACTAAAAGGAGCCAACAAGCAGTTTATTCATACTGAACATACTGAATTATAAACACGGTAATTATGAAAATAGCCATAGAAGCCCAACGCATATTCCGAACCAATAAACATGGTATGGATTTTGTAGCTCTGGAAGCCATACGCGAGCTACAAAGAATCGATAAATCGAATGAATATTTTATATTTGTTAGTCCTGGAAAAGACCGCTGTCTGCAAGAATCAGACAACCTACACATCATCGAAGTGAACTGTGCTACTTATCCATTATGGGAACAGGTTGCTTTACCTCGTGCAGTAGCCAAAGTTAAACCAGATTTATTACATTGTACCAGCAACACGGCTCCTCTATTTGGCAATCCCCCCTTAGTGCTTACATTGCATGATGTTATTTTTCTCGAAAAAAAAGACGGTGTAAACAAATCTTTCTATCAAAATTTAGGTTGGTACTATCGTAGGTGGCTTGTTCCATATATTGTACCCATATGCAAAAAAATAATAACAGTGTCAAACACTGAATATACAAATATATGTTCCAAATTAAAGTTTGACACATCGCGTTTATCCGTAATTCATAATGGAGTTAGTACTCAATATAAATTAATAAAAAATCCTTATCTGGTTACCCAAAAATACTGTAAGGCGGAGAAATATCTTCTATTTCTTGGCAGTACCGATCCAAGAAAGAATACAATACGAATACTCAAAGCATACAAATTATATATAGAGAAATCCCCAAAGGCTCTGCCATTAATCATTACAGGACTATCTGAAGATTCAGTAAACACCATTTTAGCAGAGAATCAAATTAATGGAATGAAAGACAAATTAGTCTGTCCGGGATATATATCCGGCGAAGATCTACCCTATTTATATAATGGTGCATTTGCCTTTATTTGTGCATCCCTAAGAGAAGGATTTGGTATTCCTATTTTAGAATCTATGGCATGCGGTACTCCGGTTATTACTTCGAACCTTTCATCTATGCCCGAAGTAGCCGGCAAAGATGCCATCTTAGTAAATCCGATGGATGAAGAAGAAATAGCAGACAAATTAATATTGCTGGAACAATCGCCAGACTTCTACAACAAACAAGTAGACTATGGATTAGAACGTGTAAAGCATTTTTCATGGGAACAAACAGCCCGTGCATTACTTGAAATATATACATCAATCAAATAATACTCATTATGATCGAAGGAAGAGATTTTATCTTTACAGGACTACAACCTTGGGATATAGCCATCGGCTCCAACGCCATTGATATTGCGCTTGAGATTTCCAAGCATAACAGAGTTCTTTATATCAATACTCCACTGGATAAGATAACCTATTACTGCAAAAAAGACATGCCGGAATTTACGCAACGGAAGAACGTCGTCAAAGGTAAATCTCCTGCAATAAGACAAATCAACTCCAGTTTATGGGTGCTCGACTATCCATTTACCCTCTGGCCTATCAACACTCTGCCGGATGGTATGCTCTTTGATGCAGTAAACAAACTCAACAATAAGAAGATGTATTCGTTTGTCCTAAAGACGCTACAAGAGCTTCAATTTAAAGACTATATTTTGTTCATAGATAATGACATCTATCGCAGCTTTTATGCGAAAGAGTACTTAAAACCTAAAATATCCATCTACTATCGTAGGGATAACTTAACATCTATTCCTTTCTGGAAAAAACATATTGAGCGCATAGAACCTTTACTAATCAAAAATTCAAATTTGATC
>JAVVRI010000014.1:0-4075 GCA_036654795.1 Tannerellaceae bacterium | reverse complement strand
CGTTTGTAATTCTGAACAATTAGCTCTATACGCCCGTCAGTTTAATCCGAAAACATATGATGTTGGGCAAGGAGTTGATCTATCATCTTATCAAATAGAACAAACAAAAAAACAACCAGAAGACATTCTACAAATAAAACATCCGATTATCGGATATATAGGAGATATCACATCACTTCGCTTAGATGCTAATCTGATTTATAAGTTAGCAGTTCAAAACCCTCATTTCTCTTTTGTATTAGTAGGAAAAGCAGATACGGTTTTTTCTGCTCACGCTTTGAATAATTTAAAGAATGTTCATTTTCTTGGATTAAAGCCTAAAAAACAAGTTCCAAACTATATACAATCATTCGACATCTGTTTAAATCCACAATTAGTCAATGATGTTACAATTGGAAACTATCCTCGTAAAATTGATGAATTTTTAGCTTTAGGAAAACCTGTAATTGCTACTGCTACTGACACGATGCAACTGTTTAAAGACTATGTATATCTATGTCATTCCGTAGACGATTATCAACAGGCAATACAATTTGCTTTATCAGAAACAGATAAACATATCATCCTTAATCGTATCCAATTTGCAAATACACATAGTTGGAAAAATAGTGTAGAGAAAATATATCAATCTATACAAAACGTTGTAAAATATTATCCAAATGAACTATAGATCCATATCCGATTTAAACCAGATCATCCTAAAGCGTCTTTATATACTCCCGCGGGATTTTGATTTGATTGTAGGCATTCCACGCAGTGGAATGTTTCCTGCTAACTTATTAGCGCTCTATCTAAACAGACCTGTAACAGACTTAGGCTCTTTTATTAATGGACATATATACAAGTCCGGTGAAAGAGGACAGTTCATTGACGTGAAAAAGTTCAGAAAGATCCTTATTGTTGATGACAGCATATCCTCAGGTGCAGCAATGGTGAAATGCAGAGAGCAGGTGAAGCATCTGCAAGACTGCTTTGATATTCAGTATTGCGCAATCTACGTTATTCCTGAAAAAAGACAGGTAGTCGACTACTTTTTTGAAGCAGTACCCCTACCCCGTTATTTCCAATGGAATATACTAAACCATACGATACTAAGTAAGTCTTGTCTAGACATTGACGGTGTGTTATGTGTAGATCCCACACTGGAGCAAAATGATGATGGCGAAAAGTATATTGACTTTTTACTACACGCACAACCGCTCTTTATTCCAGGTAGCCAAATAGGTACATTGGTTACATCTCGTTTGGAAAAATACAGAAAAGAGACGGAGGCTTGGTTGAGAGAGAACAAAGTAAAATACAGTCGGCTGGTCATGCTGGATTTACCCAACAAAGAGGCACGCATAAAAGCGAATTGCCATGCCCTACACAAAGCTACCGAGTATAGCAAAAATGAATACAAACTATTTATTGAAAGCTCGTTAACCCAGGCGTTAGATATTAATAAAATCACAAAAAAGCCAGTATTATGTACTGAAAACTTTGAGATTATATTCAATAATCAATCCCTATTATATAACGTGAAAAGCGGTCAGTATCTGCCTTTCCTGAGAAAAGTATTACTAGCTATTAGAAATAAAATAAAACGTTTCAAATGAGTGCATCTATTCAGAGCCAACGTAATTTATCTATCGAAACCCTCCGTGGCATAGCCATCCTGCTTGTTGTGATGGGGCACGTTATTGGTTCTGCTCCAGACGGGGGAATGAAAATAGATTTCCCCTCTCCATGGAGGTATCTTTATAGCTGGATTGATTATATTCAGATGCCGCTATTCACGGCTATTGCCGGTTGGGTCTATGCGCTTCGACCTATTCGGGAAGGCTCATTTTCCTCTTTCACTTTTAAGAAAGTGAAGCGGCTGCTCATACCAATGGCAACCGTTGGTACGCTCTATTTCATGGTACAATACTTGGTTCCAGGAACAAATAACAAAGGTACACTGACTGATATTTGGCGTATTTATGTTTTCCCTTATAGCATCTATTGGTATCTTCCTTCATTATTTCTGATATTCCTAGCTATGGCCACTGCCGATCTGAAGGGATGGACAAAGACGTTTCGCGGATGGGCTCTATTCTTAATTTCTTCTTATCTGTTCTATCTACTTCAACACGAATTCATTTCCGGCAAACTACCTAATTTCTTTAGCTTTCAGGGAGCTTTAGATCAGCTGCCCTATTTTGTAGCAGGTGTAGGGATACAACGTTTCAATAAACAAATATTCACGCCCAGTCTTATAAAGAAATTCTATCTACCTATGTCCATAATAGGAATTGTCATTCTGCAAATAAAATGGTTCTACCCCACTTCTATGGCAGACTTTTATGTAGATCTGTTACCTCTATGGATCATTGCGGCCTTATTTCTGTTATTACATCAAACCTTTCAAAACCGTTTCTTCGTATGGATAGGCGGATATGCCTACGGCATCTATCTCTTTCATGGTTTTGGCACATCAGGCGGACGGATCATTCTCTCTTATCTACACATACACAATGAGCTATGTGTGATTTTGTTTGCCTTTGTCTTAGCTACGTCCTGCTCAATAATAGCATGCAAAGTAGCTAAACAATGCCGCATCACCCGATTACTCTTTTTAGGAGAGAAATAAATATTTTGCTTCATGCTGCATCATCCAATGCGGTGAATTATTCGACACACTTTAATTACAATGTTATTTTATGAAAAAGACAATTTCCATTCTATTCTTCATCTCCTTCTTATGTTCTTGCTCTAACGATGTAACTAAAGATGTAACTAAAGATGTAACAAATTTATCTGCATTAATTCCCGATTCGAGGGGACGACTGGACATGGAATCTGCTGAAACGAGTCAAATAAGACCAGGCAGCATAATTTATCTAAAAGGAAAATTCTTAAGCGTTCGTTTCGTCGGACTAAAGGGTAGTGCACAGCAACCTATCCGTATCACGAATTATCCGGGACAAACACTGACAGTAGGAGATCCGAACTGGTCTGGCGGTGCGTATTCGAATGCTATCCAGCTACTGGAATGTCAACACATAATCTTAGGAGGAGAGAACAGCAAGTCTGATTTTATTATTGAAGGATCTACACACCCCCAAAAGCAAGCATCTTATTTTGGAATTGCTTTAAGACCGTTTACCGACAACATAGAGATCAAAAACATAACTATTCGCAATGGTGGGATTGCTATCTCGGCGAAAACCGATCCGGAGAAAGACAATCCCAAAACATGGTATCCAAACACCGTATTGGAGAATTTATCTATTCATGATGTCGAGATATCGGGAGCAGCCGGCGAAGCGATGTATCTCGGTCATACATCTCCCTGGTGGGGATGGGATGAAAATGGACATGGATATAATGCCGGAGTAAAACCCGATAACCCGGCACACACCTATGTCATACCGATCAGATATAAGAATGTGAAAATATACAACAACTATGTACATCATTTGGGATATGACGGAATACAAGCATCAGCAATGGATCAATTGGAAATATATAACAACGAAGTAGCCGATTTTGGTCTGAAAAAGGTATGGGGACAATGTATGGGAATCATCGTTGGCAGCCGTACAACCAATACCAACACACACGACAATTATGTACACGACGGATTCGGGGAACTTATCCAATTCCATGGAGCGAATGAAGGAAATGCCACTCACGTGATCAGCAACAACCTACTTGTTCATACCCAAGGAAGCGGGATTGGGATATATGGCACAACAGACGCAGCAACGATTAAAATAAGCAATAATACAATAGTCGATTGCCAGACATACGCAATCCAGACAAATGGGAGAAGCTTTGCCACCAAATCAGACCTTAGAAACAATGTTTTTGTCTCCTATTATCAGAAAGCCCCATCTCGCCAGAAATATATCTGGATAATAAACGGCTCAAGTGTTGAAGAAACAGACAACAAACTATTCGACACCCCAATGGATGCCCTGATAGATCCCAATAATTTCTATCAGCCACTTCCTGGTTCGACAATTGGTAACGCAGGATATAAAAAGTGAGTTTCTGTCTTTTTGTAAATAAGGTTGACTCTAAAAAGAATCAACAATGCAAGAAGAAA
>JAVVRI010000013.1:0-25593 GCA_036654795.1 Tannerellaceae bacterium | reverse complement strand
ACTTAATAGCCCTTAATATGAAAGGGAACGGCATCTCTGCCGATATTATCTCAGCTTGTACCAGCCTGACAATAGAGGAAATTGAGAAATTATAGAGCAATTTGCCTATTTACTTTTGGTTGATAATCTTTTCCGTATCCGCCCATAGTTTCTTTTGCGCCGGATGGTGCAGGATGTTGTCGGCCAACTTCTTTTCGCGGCAGTTGGCGAAGCAGCAACCTGTCCGGGAGGCTACTTCGTCGGATAGCGCCAGATGAATAGCGGTAGCAGCTCCTTGAGCAGCCGTTTTGATAAAGGGACGAAAGAAGATGTCGGTAAGGGGATCGAACCAAGCGTTCATATAGACCATACGGGTGCTGACGATGCCCGGATCGGTCGCATTGACAGTGATTGCGCGCTCCTCAAGCCGCTTTGCCAATTCACGGGTAAAGAGAAGGAGTGCCAGTTTCGTATTGGCATATACCGGAATGCGTTGAAAGCGCCCGCTCTTGCCATGGGTGAAGAAGCAGGATTCAATACTCCCAATTGAATAGGTGCAGGAGACGGTATTGATGATGCGTGTCCCGGCCTGCATCAAAGGGAGAAGACTGAGCGTTAACAGATAGGGGGCTACGTAGTTTACGCTGACAAGCGTTTCCAGCCCATCCACCGTCTGACGTTCGGAACTGGTCAGCACGCCGGCATTATTAAACAAATGGCTGATGGTACGTCCTTCGGCTAACAACTGACCGGCAAAGGCACGAACGGTTGCCAGCGAGGCAAGGTCGATGCCCCGCACTTCGATTTGTTCATTTCCGCTCTCGCAGCGTATGCGGTCGCAGACGGATTGCGCCTTAATCGGATCTTTACAAGCCATAATGATAGAAAACCCTTCGCGAGCCATAGCGGCAGTGATCTCTTGCCCCATGCCGCCGTCTGCACCGGTTATGATAGCTAAACCTTTTTTCATTTTACTTATTTTCCAGTTCTTTAATTTCTTTACAAATACAGGGAGGCAGATTATCCATCTGCTTGTGGCATGCCATCTCGAGGGTATACATGCGAGCGATACAATAATTGCTGTGTCCACAGTCACAACGTGCGGACTCTTCCCGCTTCATACGATTTACGAAGTCCGGTTCGTTCAGCAGTGCACGAGCCATACTGACAAATTCGAAACCGTCACCCAACACTTCGTCTATCTTTTCTCTGGAAATAAGTCCACCCACATAGACTAGCGGCATCTTCAGCGCTTCGCGAAACTTGAGCGCATCTTCTAGGAAATAGGCTTCTCGGAAAGGTTCTGAAGGGATCATCATCCGACCTGCCAGATGAACGCCAATGGGAAGCCAGAAATCGGTCATATAGTGAGTCAGCGTACGAAGCGGCATGGCTCCACGCATCACATACATTGGGGCGCGGCTTACGAATCCTCCGCTCAGTATCAAGGCATGTACTCCGCATTGATCCTGCAAAGTACGGGCTACTTCCAGCGTTTCGTCTAACTCCATACCTCCGCGGAAACCGTCGCGCATATTCATTTTCACCAACACGGCCAAGTCGTTTCCGGCTGCTTTCATCACCTCCTCCATACACATTTCCATAAAACGCATGCGGTTGCTGAGGCTGCCACCAAACTCATCCTTCCGGTGGTTCGTATAGGGGGATAAGAACTGACTGATCAAGTAGCCGTGTCCGGCATGTATTTCTACTGCGTCCATTCCCGATTCGCGAGCTCGGAGCACCGCCTGACCAAAGGCATTTGCCATGGCGCGTATCTCAGACTGGTGCATGCCACGTACCAAGGTGGGAGAGTAAATATTAAATCCACTGGACGCAGAGATGGGTCGGCATCCGCAAATGCTTTTATGGGACATGTTGCCACAGTGACCTATCTGGATGGAGGCTGCCGCCCCTTCGGTATGAATGGCGTCGGTAATGCGGCGTAAAGCAGGCACCACCTCTTTGCGCAACCAAAGCTGACGAGGAAAAGAGAGGCCGCTTTGTGCCACTGAGGCATAAGCCAGCGTTGTCATTCCGATACCGCCCGCCGCTACGGAGCGGTGATAATTATAAAGTTGTTCCGAAGGTACGTTGCCCGGACACATCCCTTCAAAGGCAGCTGCCCGGATAGTACGGTTTCTGAGTGTTAAAGGCCCGATCTTTGCGGGTGTAAATAGCACGGATGTTTCTTTGTTCATCTCTTTGTTTCTTTAATAAATAAAAGGTATGACCCGTTTGCGGCCGACCAGCGCTTGGCTACCGAATTGGATCTGATATTTATGATAAAGCGCATTGGCTCGCGGCACTAAGTTGGCTATTGTCCACCAAGCAAAAACAGCTCCGCTCACACTCCATGTAAGGATTGCAAAGCCGCACCATTCCATGATTTCGCCAAAGTAATTGGCCGATGTCACATAATTGAACATGCCCCCTTGGGGGAGGTAATGGCGCGTGTCGCCCGGCTTCCTTAAATGGCGCACAATGTAATCTGATTGCAGGTTGATGCCCATTCCGGCAAAAAACAGTCCCGTCCCAATCAGGAACTGAGGACTAAGCAACCAAGCATCCGTGTACATCTCCGCCGGAGCAAGATAGAAAAGCCATTCGCCCTGCATGTAACCGTTGAGCATATTAAACACGATCCCCATCAGCATAATGCCAGCCGGCATCTTGCTTTTACCTTTCAGCAGAAGGGGAAAGATAAAGGAACGTTGAAGGTAGTGGATCTCGAAGAAGAGGAAAAACAACAGCGGCACAGTGTCGAACCGACGCTCTGCTCCAACCCAGAGCAGAAGCATGATGATAAAGACCGGAGCCTCCATGCACATCCAAGCTATTTTATTGGGAATAGGCAGTCCCCATTTCTTATCGAACAGCATGCCGTATCCTGCTTCTACAAAATAGAGCGCGACAAACACGATTGCTGCCAGTACGGACATTCCAATCAGGAATCCGGAAAATAATTCTACTGTCATGATTCAGATGCCTTTTTCGATGTTCCAGACAAAGGCGCGCAAACCCTGTGCTTCGGTTTCAGCATCCAGTTTGTGTAAAGTTTCCAAAAAAGGATCTACCTGACGGTCTTCCACCATTGTCAGGATAGAGGCGTTCAGGGTAGGCCAAGCGTGGCTGCCGTAATGTGGCTCGCCGCTATTACTTCCTCGTCCCTGCACTACGTCCCAATAGGTATATCCCCGAATGTTACTACGGTTCATAATATCCAGAATCATTTCGTAATACGCCTGATTAAATGATATAAATATTGCTTTCATTCTGCTGATATGTATTAAGACAACAAAGTGCCCTGCACGTACAGAGCCCCTTGTTGCATTTGTTTTTTATCTTGATTTCTCTTTAAGCTCCTTAGCCAGCTTGCGGCGTCTGCGCTTCAAGCCATTGGCTGCAAAGATACTATAAACAACCGGAACAATGACCAATGTAATCAAAGTAGATACAGAAAGTCCCCAAGCTACCGTCATACCCATGGAGCGCCACATCTCAGAACCTTCGCCCCGACCTACAGCCATCGGAATCATACCTAGTACGGTAGTCAGGGTAGTCATCAGCACCGGACGCAGACGAGATTTACCGGCTGTTACTACTGAAGTAAGGATACTCATGCCCCGTTCGCGGCAGAGAATGGTGTAGTCGATCAGCACAATACCATTTTTCACCACAATACCCATCAACATGATTACCCCAATCAGCGCCATTACGCCGAGCGGCGTTTGTGTAATAGCCAACCCCAGTACGATGCCGGTAAAAGCAAACGGAATGGAGAACATGATGACAAACGGGTCGGTCAGCGACTCGAACTGAGCAGCCATCACGATGAATACTAAAATAATAATCAGTACCATCAGAGTGCCCAAATCTTTGAATGTATCCTGCTGATCTTCGTATGTACCACCCAACTGATAAGTTACGTCCGCCGGCAGGTCTATCTTCTTCATTTCGGCACGTGCTACGGTAACCAAGTCGCTCAAAGCGGCTCCTTTGCCAACAACAGCGGACACAGTAATGATACGTTCGCGGTCACGCCGTTCGATGGTAGGAGGCGTCATGCGTTCCACCACCTTGCCCAGGTCACGGATGCGGATACCTTTTCCTTCGTTATTAAAGATCATGATGTTCTCCAAATCTTCCAGCGTCTGGCGAAATTCAGGTGCGTAGCGTACTTTGATGTCATACTCATCGCCGTCTTCGCGATACTTCGAAGCAGTTGCCCCATTGATGCGGTTACGCAGAAACATGGAGGCTGTAGTGATGTTCAGCCCATTCATGGCCAATTTCTCACGGTCGAAGTCGATATGATATTCGGGGATATAGTCCTCGCGGCTGATGTTTACTTGCGAGCATCCTTTCGTTTTTCGCATGCGCTCAGCAATGTCATTCGCCACGGCGTCAGTGTGCTGAAAGTCGAAACCATATATTTCAATATCGACGGCCGTCTGTCCGCCTGTCGATCCCTCGCTACCACCGGCCATCACTTCGAACTTCTTGATTTCACTATATTTCTCCAAGTCCTTACGCATCATTTCGCAAATTTCCATCAAACCACGCTGGCGTTGGCCAACACTCGTCAGGTTGATATTAAAAGCGATGATGTGTGTACCGTTGTTACTCAACTGGGCAAAAGTATTATCCGTATCGGCCTGTCCTTCGGTAAAGTTGGAAATCAGGATTTCCGGGTATTTCTCGCGAAATTCACGGTCTATATTGAGTGCCAGTTCGCGGCTAATGTCTTGTCGAATACCAATTGGCATTTCAATCGTGATACCAATACGAGCATTATCTTGCGTTGGGAAGAACTCGGTTTTGACCAATGGCGTAATCATCATACTTCCGGCAAAGATCATCGTTGCAAGAATTACAACCGTAGTACGGTGGCGTACTGCCCAACTCAACAAACGGCTATATCCATTATCCAACGCACCTAGTGCCTTTTCAATAGGCGTAAAGAAGAGGGCATACAATCGTCCCTTTTCCGGTGATAAGCGCAACATCTGCGAGCAGAGCATCGGCGTCAACGTCAAAGCAGCTAGAGTGGAGACAATCATAATGATACTTACAATCCATCCCAACTGTTTGAACAAGATTCCAGCCATACCGGTAACCATCGTCAGGGGCATAAATACAGCCAACATGGTCAGCGTAGAAGCAATAACGGAGATGGCCACCTCGTTTGTTGCATGCACGGCGGCCTGTTTGGGCTGGCTACCCCGCTCAATATGGGTTGTAACGTTCTCTAGCACAACAATCGCATCGTCCACCACCATGCCAATTGCAATAGAAAGTGAACTAAGCGAGATGATATTAAGCGTATTGCCCGATGCCAGCAGATAGGCAAAAGCAGCAATCAGCGAAATAGGAATAGTAAGTACGATGATAAAAGTAGCCCTCCATCGCCCAAGGAAAAGGAACACAACGAGCATTACGATGATAAACGTAATAGAAATGGTCTCCTTCAAGCTGTCGATGGTGTTCAGAATGTTCGTTGATGTATCCATAATTACACCCAGTTTTACATCTGAAGGCAGACTGGCCTGTATCTCCGGCAACTTTTCGTGCACCTTGCGGGCAATATTAACAGAGTTTGCGCCCGACTGCTTCTGAATGACAATCATACCGCCCTTCTTAGCGTTGTTGAAAGTTTCTTGCGCCCGTTCTTCCACGCTGTCTTCTACACGTGCAACATCACGCAAGAAAATATTCTTTCCATTTTTACTACCCACTACCAGATCCAGCATCTGCTTCGCATCGGTAAATTCACCTTGTACACGGAGCGAATAGGTATTTGAACCAAAATCCACACTTCCACCCGGCGTATTCCGATTTTCCTGTGCTACGATACCGGATATCGCTTCTACCGTCAAGCCGTAAGCTTCCAGTTTGTAAGGATCGCAATAGATTTGCACTTCTCGGATCGGTGCACCTGAAATAGAGACAGCACCTACACCACTAATACGTGCCAGTGGATTTGCCACCTTGTCATCCAGAATTTTATAAAGGGCACTTGTACTCTCTTCTGCTGTTACGGAAAGCAGAAGAATAGGGATATCCTCCGTACCAAATTTAAAGATAATAGGATTATCCACATCGTCCGGCAACTGTGACTCTACGATGTCCAACTTGTCTCGCACATCGTTTGTTGCCACATCGATATTCGTACCAAATTCGAATTCAAGCGTAACGATGGAGATGTTTTCTCTGGATTGAGAGGTGATATGCTTCAGGTCGCTTACGCTGTTCAGTACATTCTCCAATGGTTTGGAAACGTTCATTTCTATATCCGATGCACTAGCACCCGGATAAGCCGTCATCACCATTAGGGTGTTCGTCTCAATCTCAGGAAGCAGGTCAACGGAGAGCCTGCTCAAAGAAAATAGTCCGAGAATCACAATCGCCACAAATACTAGGGCGGTGGAAATCGGCTTTTTTACTGCTGTTCCATATAGACTCATAGCTTACTTTTCTTCTTTATTGTCAATTTCTACCTCCATACCATTCGTCAGGCGGGTTTGCCCGGTAATCACAACCTGATCACCATCAGCCACACCTGAAATCACCTCGTACTTATTACCCATCCGGCGTCCCAATTCTACCATCTGATACGACACAACACCGTCTTTATAGACATATATATAACGGTCGCCAGCTCCCGATTGCTTCACGATAGCACGATCCGGTGCGACTACGTGTTTTTCCATACCAAAGTTTATCGTTACACGGGCAAACATACCCGGACGTACACGTTTGTCGTTGTTCATGATTTTCACTTCTACCGGGAAGGTACGTGTAGCCGGATCGATGGTCGGATAGATCAGACTTACCTTGCCCTTAAAGACTTCGTCACCATACACATCCAGTTTTATATCTACATCCATGCCTTTTTTTACCTTGGCATAGAAGCTTTCGGATATATTCACCAAAAGCTTTACCGGACTGATCTGCTCCACAACAAAGATGGGATTGCCGGCTGAATACATATCGCCATTATCATAGTTTCTTTGTGTTACTATGCCGCTTACGGGGCTAAGCAGCTGTACGTTTTCCTGTAAGTTCCTGTAGGCTTCTCGACTTACGTCAAGCGTTGTTTTCTGCGCATCCCAAGCCGATTTAGAGGTGCCGCCAACCTTATATAATTCGTCTATGCGCTTGAATTCTATTTCATGGTTATCCATTTGTATTTTAGCCTGTTTCATATTGGTAGCATCCATTTTCACTAATAGTTGGCCTACTTTTACTTGGTCGCCTACTTCAGCAAACAGTTTATCGATACGAACTGAGGTTTGCGGCGCTATCTTATTCGTGACGTTTGCTTGCACGGTAGCCGTAAACTCACTAAGCTGCTCCACATCCTGCACGGATACCGTTTCAACCTTCACCTTTACTTTCTCATCTACGATTACTGATTCCTGCTTCTTTTCTCCGGAACAACCCATTAAAAGGGTAAGAGTAACCATCGGTATTAACAGAAGTACTTTATTTGTTTTCATATCTAAATACTGGATTTATGTATAACTTATCGTTTCCTTTTAATTATTTTGTTGCCCCAATGTCTTTTCAAGCTCTGTCTTTGCTACCATATAGTCGTAGATGGCTTGATTGAAATTTAACTTAGCCTGTGTCATGGCTAGTTCGGAATCGTTCATCTCCAACAAAGTGCCAGCTCCTGTGTCGTAACGCTTCTGCGAGATCAGATATCCACGCTTAGCCTGCTCCACTCCTCTTTGGGCAGCGGCAAACTGCTTTACGCAGGTTTTCATGTTGTCCATGTATTGTCTGATTGCCAATTGCAGGTTACGCTCCGCATCTTCGCGTTGTAAGCTTAATTGATTGATGGATACTTTGGTTTGCTTAATGCCGTAATATTTATCCCCTCCGCTAAAAATAGGAATACTCAAGTTTACTCCGATCATGGAATAAGGATTCCACATATAGTCTTTAAAGCGAAAGTCATTATTGCTAGAGTTCCATTGATACAAGCCTGTCAGCGATAGAGTAGGCAAAAAACTAAACTTTTTCATCTGTAACGACTGCTTTAATTGACGTGACTGCAAGTCCAACTGCTTCAACTCGGTATTATTAACCAATGAAGTATCAGTAGATAGAAAGTCGGCAAAAAGAGCCTCTTCAAAATCGGTCAGATACCCTTCGCAACTGATTGGCAAATCCAGATTCATACCCAGTAGCGCTTTTAGTTGCCATTTGGCCAACGTCAGAGCATTCTCGGCCTGCAACATGTTTGGCTCACTGTTTTTCACAGTCACGTCTGCCCGAATCAAATCATATTCGGCTACCATTCCTTGGTCATATTTTTGCTTTATGTCCACATAATTTTGCAGAGCGTTGTCATAGCTTTCGCGAAACACACGGTAGGAATCATTTGCCAACAGAACAGAGTAGAAGGCTTTCTTTACCTGATTGACCATTCCAATCTTTGAAGAGCGAGCCTGCTCAATAGCCAGTTCCACATCCAAAGCAGAAATATCCAGACTTTTCCAAAGTGAGGCATTAATCAGTGGCATGGATGCGTTAAAGCCTGTATTCCAATTATTGCTTCGCCCAACCGGAATACCCTTTGCCAAATCAGGAAAGGCTCCACCAGCTGTTTCCGTACTGCCACTTCCTGTACCTCCGCCGGCACCACTAGTAGACCCCATATCGAAGCCATCCATATACATCACCTGTTTTTTCAATGTCCGGCCATAGTCAGCGGTAAAGGTTATTTTAGGAAATAAAGCGGCATACGAACCTCTTTTAGCATATTTCCTTTTTTCAATTTCCTGATTGGCTACTTTAACGGTCGGATTCTCGCTCAGTGCAATTTCAAGCGCTCTCTCCATGTTCAACCGAAGAGTATCCTGCGCCACGGCCGTCATTCCTGCCAGCGAAGGAAGAAACGAAGACAGTATAAGGAATATCTTCTTTGTTGTTGATAATCGTTTCATCTGCATTTTTCTTTAATATAGTATATTATAATCGTTAGCTCATAAATGTCTTCTTCATTGTGTACTTCTCCAGTATTGCCTGACCCTTCTCAGTGGAGATACCTCTCAGAAAGGTAAGCAGCATGGTGTAATAGACCTCTTGTGCCGAATGATTCAGAAAAGCTCTGGAAGGATGGATCATTTTCGCTTGTTCCTTCACAAGTACTGTCAGAATATCGAAGTTTACACCCGGTTGAAACACCTCCTCTTTCACGCCTCGTGCAAAAAGGAACATGCACTTCTTTGCAAACTGTTCTTTGCAGACCTCTTTGCTTTGCAAGGCTTTGGGATAGCGCTTCAAGTCATCATAAAACTTCCGGCTATACCAGCGGGGATTCTTCATCACCTCCTGATAAAATAAGAGTATGACTTCCAAAACGGAAAGAGGTTCCTTCTCCAACATCTCCAGAAAAGAAAGCAACTGGAGATAATTAAAGTTAATACCGGTAATGAGTAATGCTTCTTTATCTTCAAAGCAGGCATACAAGGTGCGTTTTGAGATGCTCATGTTGCGAGCAATATCATCCATACTAACGCTCTTTATGCCATACTGCGAAAAAAGGTCAAAAGCTGTTTGCACAATCTCTTCTTTAATCATTTTTATCTCCCTATGTCTTATTTTCTTATTCTTTATCCTTTGGTCACAAAGATCTCTTTTATTTAGAAAACTTAAAAGGTTTATTCTGTTACGTATCTAGTCAGTAATGAATCTATTTGATTCATTAACGCTTACTTCGCCCCTAATTTATGTCTAGGTTGGTTAAAATCGAAACAAGATGAAACTACAATTGAAAAATTATTATCTTTGCAGGTGAAGTGTATTAGACTCAAGCAAGATAAGAATATATGAATAATTTTCCATTGATTGAAATATCGGAATTGAACAAACAGATTTCTGTTTGTGACAATTTCCAAAATGATTTTTCCGTGGCCGATCTGGACGGTAGTATTTCCCCCGAAGAACAGGAAATACTTGAATATGCAACTCCGATGCGCATGAACGCTTTACTAATCGTTCTAGTACT
Source organism: Tannerellaceae bacterium (assembly GCA_036654795.1). Classification (GTDB taxonomy): domain Bacteria; phylum Bacteroidota; class Bacteroidia; order Bacteroidales; family Tannerellaceae; genus JAVVRI01. The sequence continues at coordinate 15,593 of JAVVRI010000013.1, read as the reverse complement.
AAAAGGCACATGCCAGATTAGCATTGACTATGTGTCCTATAACATTCATGCCAACCATTTTATTACAATTATGCCTGCTCATACTATCCAATTGAGACAGATAAGTAAGGACTATAAAGGTCGTTTGCTGATTGCTTCAAAAGCATTTATTGATGAAGCAAACCCGACGAAGAAAAACTCCTCGATGGTACATTACATGCAGATTAAAAAGAACCCCTGCACGGAGTTGGAACCGGAAGAGATGAAGTTGCTGGATGACTATTCACTTCTCTTACGTGAAAAGATTAAGCTCCGCACACATCTATATCAAAAAGAGGTGATCCAGAATGCCTTTCTTGGTTTCTTTCTGGAAGTAGGCAATATCTTTGCCGGTAAGAAACACCTCATGCCCCCTACTCTTTCGCGCAAAGAAGAGTTGTTCGAACAGTTTCTAGAAGAGCTGTTTCAGCATTGCAGGGAACATCATGTGGTAAGCTTTTACGCCGGGAAATTATTCATTACCCCTCAATATCTATCGCTCATACTAAAAGAGCTTAGTGGCCGTTCGGCTAACAAATGGATCGACGATGCTCTGGTCGTAGAGGCGAAAATATTACTAAAAGAGCCTAATGCCACGGTGCAACAAGTAGCAGATGTCCTTCACTTCTCCGACCAGTCCACGTTTGGTAAATTCTTCAAAAAGCACATGAATGTATCACCAATGGAATATCGTAAATCGTCCTGACTACTCCTGTGTCCGTTTTTTGAACTTATACCAGTTGATCAGTTCCGTCAGGCCATAAATAATGCTGGCAGCACCAAAGAGCACAAAGGTGTTTGCCATTGTGGCAAATGGATAACTCACAATAACCACCCCTACAATCAAAATGGCAAATGGCACCAAGTAAAAGCCAATCGGCACCGGACTCCATTTACGCGCCCTGACCAGCATAACGACCTGCTGCACGCCGGCCAATATGAGCAATCCGCCCAATACATACATCAATATATTCACGAAAAATGCAGGTGTAAGCACCAACCATATCCCCAACAAAATACTACCGGCACCATCAATAGGAAACATAGGAGTTACTTCCTGCTCATCCCTATTCCGCGTAAAATAGTTAAGCAACGAAAACAATCCGGGAAGAATAAACAGCACCCCGATCGTGATAACCAAATAGGTTACAGCCACCTCTGGCCACAAAACCAATACAAAACCCAGCATCATAGCAAAGACGCTTCGTAAAATAGAATTATTGACTGCCTTCATATACCTTCTTGTTTAATATATTAATGATTACTCTCTCTCTGATTGAACAAAGATATAAAATTGTCGCGTAAAGAGGTCATAAGGAATCTTTTTTAACTTCCGTAAAGCGTTTCGACTAAAGATTTGCTCGTATCTTTGCAATCGGTAAAACATTAAATAAATCCGTATGTCAATCTCACGCTTCAATGCTGTGGAGAAGGCTTCGAACCGAAAGGCTGAAGCCGTGCTTACTCCCAATCTCAAGGTTTCTGAATACTATGGCGAGAATGTATTCAATCACAAAGCCATGCAGAAGTATCTCTCCAAGGAAACGTATAAAGCCCTCAATCAAGCAACCGAAAGCGGCACACCGATAGACCGCGAAATAGCCAACCACGTAGCAGCCGGTATGCGCATGTGGGCGCTTGAAAAAGGTGTTACGCACTACACACACTGGTTTCAACCCCTGACAGACGGAACAGCCGAAAAGCATGACGCCTTCGTTGAGCACGATGGAAACGGTGGTATGATTGAAGAGTTCAGCGGCAAACTACTCGTACAGCAAGAGCCGGATGCCTCCAGCTTTCCTAACGGGGGCTTGCGCAACACCTTCGAAGCCCGTGGTTACTCTGCTTGGGACCCCTCCTCACCCGCCTTTATTGTGGACGACACGCTCTGTATCCCGACCGTATTCATCGCCTACACCGGCGAGGCACTAGACTATAAAACGCCGCTGATCCGCTCCATCGAAGTGTTGGGCAAAGCGGCTAAAGAGGTTTGTGGCTATTTCAATGAAGAGGTCAGTAAAGTAGTTACCTTCCTCGGCTGGGAACAAGAATATTTCCTAGTGGACGAAGATTTATATTCTGCTCGCCCCGACTTGTCATTGACCGAGCGTACGCTGCTAGGACACGAAAGTGCCAAGAACCAACAGTTGGACGATCATTACTTCGGCGCCATACCATCACGCGTGCAAGAATTTATGAAGGAGTTGGAGGTAGAATGTTACAAACTAGGCATACCGGTCAAAACCCGTCACAACGAAGTAGCGCCGAACCAGTTCGAACTAGCACCAATCTACGAAGAATGTAACTTGGCGAACGACCATAACCAACTCTTGATGTCCGTCATGAAACGCGTAGCCCGCCACCACAACTTTCGCGTGCTGTTGCATGAGAAGCCGTTCAGCGGTGTAAACGGTTCGGGCAAGCACTGCAACTGGTCGATGGGTACCGATGCAGGTATCAATCTCTTCTCTCCGGGCAAAGATCGCGAGGATAATTTACGCTTTATCACCTTCATCGTCAACTCGATGATGGCTGTCTACAAATATAACGCCTTACTGAAAGCCAGCATCGCTTCGGCAACCAATGCCCACCGCCTTGGTGCAAACGAAGCACCTCCCGCCATCATCTCTTCCTTTCTGGGTACGCAAATCACCGAGATACTGGATCGCTTCGAGAACAGCGCACTTGAAGATGCCATTCGGGTGGACGACAAGAAACGCCTTCATCTGGGCTTCGGGCAAATACCCGAACTGCTGCTGGATAATACAGATCGTAACCGCACCTCGCCGTTTGCCTTCACCGGCAACCGTTTCGAGTTTCGCGCCCTCGGCTCGTCAGCCAACTGCGGAGCAGCCATGTTAGTGATCAACTCCGCCATGGCTTATCAATTGGAACAGTTCATAACCGACGTGGAGGCACTCCGCACAGCCGGCAAGAGCAAGGAAGTTGCCATCTTCGAAGTACTGAAAGCATACATTAAGGAGTCGAAGCCCATCCGTTTCGATGGCAACGGCTACAGCGATGAATGGAAAGAAGAGGCTGCCCGCCGTGGATTGGATTGCGAGAACAGCGTGCCGTTGCAATATGACGCCTACCTGAAACCGGAAGTAGTCGATATGTTCAAAGCCACCGGCGTATTAAGCATCAAAGAACTAGAGGCTCGTAACGAGGTAAAGTGGGAGATATACATTAAGAAGTTGCAGATAGAAGCTCGCGTACTAGGCGACCTGTCGCTCAACCATATCATACCGGTAGTTATCCGCTACCAGTCTGTTTTGTTGGATAACATCACAAAACTAAAGGAGGCTTTCAGCGAAGAAGAGTATAACGACCTATCCGCTGAACCACGTCGCCTGATTCGCAAGATATCCGGACACATCAACGCCGTTACAATGATGGTAGACGAGATGATAGAAGCCCGTAAAAAGGCTAACCGCATCAGCGACCTGCGCACTAAAGCTATTGCTTATCACGACACCGTGGCTCCTTATCTGGAAGACATACGTGAGCATATTGACGATCTGGAACTAATGGTTGACAACCAAATGTGGCCTCTCCCCAAATATCGCGAACTGCTGTTCATTCGATAACTAATCCGGCACCATCTGAAACAACAATGCAAGGAGCAAAGAATCTGACCGAGGGACCCATCCGCCGGCAACTGTTTAATTTGGCTATGCCAATCATGGGAACCTCATTTATTCAGATGGCTTACAGCCTGACAGACATGGCTTGGGTAGGACGTTTGGGTAGCGAAGCTGTGGCTGCTATCGGGGCAGTAGGCATCCTAACTTGGATGACAAACTCCATCTCGCTACTCAACCGTGTAGGGGCGGAGGTCAGTGTAGGGCAAAGTATCGGTGCCAAAAATGAGGAGGATGCCCGCCGCTACTCATCGCATAACCTGACGCTCGCACTCATCCTCTCCCTCTTCTGGACGCTGTTGCTCTTTCTCTTTGCTACACCCATTATTGGATATTATAAGCTGGATGCCCCGATCAACCTCCGCGCGGTGGAATATCTGCGCATTGTGGCGACAGCCTTCCCTTTCATCTTCCTCTCCTCCGCCTTCATCGGTATCTATAACGCCTCGGGGCAGAGCAAACTGCCCTTCTACGTTAGCGGTACAGGGCTAGCCATTAACATGGCGCTCGATCCGCTCTTCATCTTTGGCTTTGGTTGGGGTACGGCCGGTGCGGCTTGGGCTACTTGGATATCCGAAGCCGTGGTCTGCCTCATCTTTGCCTGGCAATTAAAATGGCGCAACCCGTTGTTTGGAGGCTTCGACTTCTTCAGTCCGCTCAAAGGAGGCTACACGAAAAGGATCATCGCTTTGGGCTTTCCCGTAGCTATGCTCAACACGCTATTCGCCATCATCAATGTCTTCATGGCGCGCACGGCCTCTGCATACGGCGGACACATGGGACTAATGACGCTCACTGCCGGCGGACAGATAGAGGCCATTGCTTGGAACACTTCGCAAGGTTTCCGCACGGCGCTCAGCGTATTCGTCGCGCAAAACTATGCAGCAAAAAAGATGGTACGCGTAACGAATGCCTACCACACCACCCTGCTCGTAACAACCCTTTTCGGTGTCTTCTGTACCCTACTGTTCGTCTTCTACGGTAGCGAGGTCTTCTCCATCATTGTGCCGGAACAAGCGGCCAGTCTGGCGGGCGGCGTCTTCCTACGCATTGATGGCTATTCGATGATCTTTATGATGCTCGAAATTACCATGCAAGGCCTCTTCTACGGAACCGGACGCACTACGCCTCCCGCCATCATTAGCATTGCCTTCAACATCCTGCGCATCCCGATGGCAATTGCCTTTACGGCTATGGGCATGGGGGTAGAGGGCGTATGGTGGGCGATCAGCCTATCCAGCATGTGCAAAGGCATCGCGGCCTTCATCTGGTTTCGCTCGCTACAAAAAAAGATATTAATATAACATTCGTCCGAACTATTAGTACTTTCTACGCCAATAGTTAGTTCAAAGCATTACTCGTATTATGCATTTGAGCCAGCTTGTAATCTATTTTGAGCCGGCTCAAAATAGATTACGAGCCGGCTCAAATGCAATTACGAGCTGGCTCAAAAGCATACTAACATATAGGCAAAAAGATAAGACGTCCGATCTTTTTTATTAATATTCTGCATGTTAGAGCTAACACGCCAGCATGTAGTACAACTGTCGGTTGCCCTTGTTACGCCTTGAGAACCGGCAAACAAAAAAAATAATTTGACAATTGATAATTAACAAGAGACTATATACAAGAAATGCGCTACTTTTGTTGCCGTAATAATGACAATTTAATCTAAAGAAGCAAATATGGACAAACAATTGAAACCGGCGACTCTCTGCGTACAAGCAGGATGGACGCCTAAAAAAGGTGAGCCCCGCGTGCTGCCGATCTATCAGAGCACAACGTTTAAGTATGAAACAAGCGAGCAAATGGCCAAACTATTCGATCTTGAAGAGAGTGGTTACTTCTACACCCGCCTCCAGAACCCGACGAACGATGCCGTAGCTGCGAAGATAGCAGCCCTCGAAGGGGGCGTGGCAGCCATACTGACCTCCTCCGGACAGGCGGCCAACTTCTTTGCTTTCTTCAACATCTGCGAGGCGGGCGACCATATCGTGAGCGCAACGAGCATCTACGGTGGCACCTATAATCTGCTGGCCGTTACATTGAAGAAGTTGGGCATCGAATGTACCTTCGTCGATCAGGAGGCCAGCCCAGAGGAGATCGGTCGCGCCTTTCGCCCGAACACGAAATTGCTGTTTGGTGAAACCATCTCCAATCCCGGCGTAATGGTGCTGGATATTGAGAAGTTCGCCCACATTGCCCATAACCACGGCGTGCCGCTAGTGGTGGACAACACGTTCGCTACGCCAATTAACTGCCGCCCGTTCGAATGGGGCGCGGACATCGTGACGCACTCCACCACCAAATACATGGACGGTCACGCAACGAGCGTAGGCGGCTGCATCGTGGACAGTGGCCGCTTCGATTGGGAGGGCGTAGCGGATAAGTATCCCGGCCTTTGCCAACCCGACCCCTCCTATCACGGCCTGACCTATACAAAGCAGTTTGGCACCATGGCCTACATCATGAAGGCAACAAGCCAGTTGATGCGCGACCTAGGCGCTATTCAGTCTCCGATGAACGCCTTCCTGCTGAACCTAGGCCTCGAGACACTCCACCTCCGCATGCCGCAACATTGCAAGAACGCGCTGGCCGTAGCCGAATGGTTACAGAAAGACGACCGCGTGGCTTGGGTGAACTATCCCAACTTGCCGGGTAGTCGGCACCATGTACTGGCTGAGAAGTACCTGCCTAACGGTTCGTGTGGCGTGCTGTCGTTCGGACTCAAAGGAGGGCGCGAGGTAGCCATCCGCTTTATGGACAACCTGAAGTTGGCCGCCATCGTGACGCATGTGGCGGATGCGCGTACCTCCGTGCTCCATCCAGCAAGCCACACCCATCGCCAGCTGACCGACAAGCAGCTGATGGAGGCCGGAATTGCACCAGACCTGATCCGTTTCTCGGTGGGTATCGAGGACGCAGGCGACATCATCCGCGACATCGAGCAAGCACTTAACTGTTAGTCCACCACACGCACCATCACACAAAAGAGGCTGCTCCACACATCGGTGGGGCAGCCTCTTTCTATTCTATAAATCGACAAACGACTCTTGTTAGTCTTCTGACTGAGTGGCCTCGTAAGCCTTGAGCAGTTTATCCTGCACGTCAGTCGGGATCAACTCGTAGGCGGAGAACTTCATGGTAAACGAAGCACGCCCACCGGTGATGGAACTAAGCGAAGTAGAATAAGTAGCCATTTCCTTCAAAGGCACTTTAGCCAAGAGCTTTTCGTAACCCTTCTCGCTGTTCATACCCATAATGATGGCGCGTCGTCCTTGCAGGTCGCCCATGACGTCACCTAGGTAATCAGCAGGTACTGACACCTCAATATCGTAAACAGGCTCCAAAATCTTAGGTCCTGCCTCCTTAAAGGCGGTGCTAAAGGCGTTGCGTCCAGCCAGCATGAAGGATACTTCGTTGCTGTCTACGGGGTGCATCTTACCATCGTATACACAAATGCGGACGTCTCGTGCGTATGATCCGGTGAGCGGTCCTTGCTCCATGCGCGCCATAATTCCTTTGAGGATAGCAGGCAGGAAGCGGGTGTCGATGGCTCCACCCACAATGCAATTGACAAACACCAGCTTACCACCCCAGTCGAGGTCGATGATCTGCGTGTCGCGGACGTTCATCTTATATTCTTGTCCACCGAAACGGTAGCTGTCGGGGGCAGGCATGCCTTCATAGTAAGGCTCCACAATCATGTGTACCTCACCAAACTGTCCGGAGCCTCCGGATTGCTTCTTATGACGGTAGTCGGCACGTGCGGCCTTGGTGATGGTCTCGCGATAAGGTATCTTGGGCTCGATGTATTCTATTGCAATCTTCTCATTGTTTTCGAGGCGCCATTTAAGGGTGCGAAGGTGGAACTCGCCCTGTCCGGAGACGATGGTCTGCTTCAATTCCTTCGACATTTCGACGAGCCAAGTAGGATCTTCCTCACGCATGCGGTTAAGCAGTTCGCTCATCTTTTCGGAGTCGGCTTCGTTTACGGCCTTAATAGCGCGGCGGAACTTAGGCTCAGGGTATTTAATGAAGTCGAAACTGTAATCACAACCTTTGCCGTTAAGGGTGTTACCACGGCGAACGTCCTTCAACTTGACGGTAGCGCCTATATCACCGGCCACCATTTCGGTGACGGCGTTACGACTCTGACCTGCCGGAGAAAAGAGCTGTGCAATGCGTTCTTTCGAGCCACGGTCTGCGTTCAACAAGTCGTCACCCTCCTTTACCTTCCCTGAGATGACTTTGAAGTAAGAAACTTGTCCGATGTGCGGCTCTACGGTCGTTTTAAAGAAGAAAAGACTAGTCTGTCCGTTGGAATCAGGAGTTACCTCGACAGCATCTTTCGTTACGAGACGGGGCATCTTGTCGGTACAAGGCACAACATTACCCAGAAACTCAAGCGTACGACGCACGCACATGTCGCGTCCGGCGCAAACGCAAAAAACGGGGAACATGCCGCGGATAACGAGTCCGGCACGAATACCTGCACGCAGATCGTCTTCGCTAAGGGTACCCTCTTCAAAGAACTTCTCCATCAACATGTCGTCGTGTTCGGCAGCCGATTCTACCAATGCTTTGTGCATTTCGAGCGCCTTGTCCATCTCTTCGTCAGGAATATCCAGCACGTCGGGCACGCCTCCTTCAGGCTTCCAGCGATACATCTTCATTTTGAGCACATCCACCACGGCATTAAAGGAAGAACCGCAGGTGATGGGGTATTGGATGGGAACGATCTTACTACCGTAACGGTCTTTAAGCTGTGCCAAAACGCTGTCGTAATCCGCCTTGTCGTTATCGAGCTGGTTCACCACGAAGATGACCGGCTTATGAAAGTCCTCGGTATAGCGAAAGTGGTTGATGGTTCCCACTTCCACACCATATTGGGCATTAAGTACCATCAGGGCAGTGTCGGTCACATTCAGGGCGGAGACTGCTCCTCCAATAAAGTCATCCGAACCGGGACAATCAATAAAGTTCAATTTCCGGTCTTGCCACTCAACACTGAAAACGGTCGAGAATACGGAGTATCCATACTCCTTCTCAACCGGAAAATAGTCGCATACGGTATTTCCTGCCTGCACAGTGCCGCGACGTTTTATCACTCCACCCTCGTAAAGCATTGCTTCAGCGAGAGTGGTTTTCCCAGAGCCAGAACTTCCCAAGATGGAGATGTTCTTAATTTCGTTTGTTTGATATACTTTCATGATGTCAGGTATTATGAGTTTAACAATAATTTTTACATTCACCTCGTGCTTTGTTTCACGAGGGCGCAAATTAGAGATTGTTAAGCAGAATACCAATTAAACCCCGCTGTTTGAGAACAATGTTGTAAAACAGTCAAGCGAGAGGAATAGGAACGACAACCAAGAACTTTCTTGTTTATACGCATAAAAAAAGGCAAACCCTTCGGCTTGCCTTTTTTATATATTGATGTGATTTTAGATTACATAGAGTGTGCTGATGGACTCATCATTGCATACGCGACGGATGGCTTCTCCAATCATGTCGGCTACTGAAAGCACTTTTACCTTTTCACATTTCTTTGAATAGGGAATGGAGTCGGTAAAGATCATCTCCGTAAGCGCAGATTGATCAATGCGGGTAGAGGCCGGATCGGACATAACCGCATGGCTGGCAATGGCACGTACTGAATTGGCTCCGTTTTGAAGCATCAAGTCGGCCGCTTTGGTAATAGTACCTGCCGTATCGACCATATCATCCACTAACAACACGTCCAGCCCCTTTACATCACCAATAATACGCATTTCTGCTACTTCGTTGGCACGTAAACGAGACTTGTGGCAAATAACCATCGGAACGCCCAAGTATTTAGAGTAACTGCTGGCGCGCTTTGTTCCTCCCACATCCGGAGTGGCAATAACCAAACGGTCAGTATTTAATGAAGTCTTAATATAATCAAGGAAAACGGACGAAGCATACAAGTGATCCACCGGTACATTAAAGAAGCCCTGAATCTGGTCAGCATGCAAATCCATCGTGATTAAACGGTTAATGCCCGCTGTGCTCAGCATGTCTGCAATCATTTTAGCGCCGATAGAAACACGGGGTTTGTCCTTTCTGTCCTGACGAGCCCAACCAAAATAGGGAATTACAGCAATGATTGAATGCGCCGAAGCACGTTTAGCAGCATCAATCATCAGAAGAAGCTCCATCAGATTATCCGAATTAGGAAACGTAGATTGTACCAAAAATACGTCGCGACCACGAATGGACTCTTCGTATGATACTGAAAACTCGCCGTCAGCAAAGTGCTGAATGTTCATCTGCCCCAGAGGACAGCCAAGACTGTTGCAAATTTTCTCTGCAAGATACCGGGAGTTCGTTCCCGAAAACACCAAGAAAGGAGTTTGTGCACTCATTATTCCGAATATTTACCTTAAAGTGAATAGATTTGAATTGTTCTGCAAAAATAGATAAAATAAACGAGGAATGACAAAGATCACTCCTCTTTATTTTTATTTGTAGGTAAATTTCAACATCTTGCCTGAGTATGGAGGCAGTACCAATTGGTATGGACAAGCATCGGTCAAGGTACTGATACAACTTTCCCCGGTCAGTAAATCGGTCAATACAGCAGCTTTGTTGTCTTGGAAGCCGAGTGTACTGAAGGCTTCTGAAGGGATGACGGTGCGTACTGTCTGCTCCGCTTTGTCGAAGTTAACGACAACCAGCAACACTTCGTTCTTGTACTTGCGCATAAAGGCATATTGCCGATGCGTGTTAAAGTAAGGGTTGGTGGAGTTGGCATAGATCAAGTCGAAGAACTGGCCTTCGGAAATGATCGGTTCGCTGCGGACAATATTCAGCAGTGCGCTGTATTGTTGACGTAGTGTGCGTTGCGCAGTGGTTAGCCGGGCGCCGTCGAAGGTGCCTCCATTGATCCAATTTCGCAAGCTCTCAAGACTCCAATAGTCGAAAATCGTTGTTCGTCCGTCGCGTCCGCTGAAACCCTCTTCATCCATTCCACGTTCGCCCAACTCCTGACCGCTGTAGATCATAATCGGATTCGTGTTCATGGCTGCCGAGACTATCATACCGGGTATACCGACACGTGCATCGCGAGCAAAGAAGTCCGAGGCGATCCGCTGCTCGTCATGATTCTCCAGAAAGTAAAGCATATTTGCCTGAATTCCCTCAACCGACTGCCAACAGTGCGAAATATGGCTGGCTGGGGTCTGTCCGCACATCACGGCTCGTATGGTGTCATAAAGGCCTACTTTGTCGTATAGATAATCGAAATGGCCGTTTTCTATGTAGTTGTGATATTCGTCAGGATTATACACTTCGGCAATAAAGCAAACGTTATGGCACTGTTTCACCCTTGGTATCACCCAATTCCAGAACTCGACCGGCACCATTTCGGCCATGTCGCAACGGAAACCGTCTACCCCTTTGTCAGCCCAAAAATTTAGTATATCCAACATTTTACCCCATGTGGAGGGTTGAGGGTTGAAGTGGCAGATGCCGCCATTCATATAGTCTATACCATAGTTAAGTTTCACGGTTTCATACCAATCGTTTTTACCCGGATTGGCGCTGAAGTGATTATTCCCCGTCACCTTGGCTGGGAACTCACTGTATTCGAAATCCTCCTGCTGCGCACCAAAGTGAAGCAAAAGCGACTGACCAGGTAGGTAGTAAAAATTATTGCGTATATCGAATGCCTTCCGTGTATTGTCCGCCTGCCCCAGATCTTCCACATAAGAAAGGCGGCTATCGGAATGATACTGTCGCGCCACGTGGTTAGGCACGAAGTCGATAATTACCTTCATACCTGCGGCATGCGTACGCTTAACGAGCTCTTCAAACTCACTAACCCGGTTCGGGACACTGTCAGCCAAATCAGGGTCGATGTCGTAATAGTCCTTAATTGCATACGGAGAACCGGCTTTTCCTTTTACAACAGCTGAATGATCTTTTCGGATTCCATAAGCTGTGTAGTCAGACTGTGTGGCGTGCTCAATTACGCCGGTGTACCATACGTGACTAATCCCTAACTCTTTAATTCTTGCCAACGCAGTACTTGTAAAAGCAGAGAATTTCCCGGAGCCGTTTTCCCGGATACTTCCATTCTTAACAGGAATGCTCTTCAGATTCCCGAACAACCGGGGAAAGACTTGGTAAATAACCATTTTGTTGGTTTGTTTCTTTACGTTATTCATCGCTTACGTTAGTTTAGTTTTAATAGAAAGTCCGGTCTGGAAAGAGACTGGAGATTACTGCGCTTTGTTCTTGTCTTTATACGCCGCAATCGCTTTCACCAATGTTTCATACTTATTCTCATGCAAAACCTTTTGAAAAGCCCGAACCGCCGCATCGTAACCGATACCGGATATCAGATCAACGCTTTCAAGGTCAAAAGTTTTGTATAATCCAAACTCTTCCGTCTCAATCAGGACGTCGCACATTTCACGGTCTTCAAGCGTATTGGCGCGAAACATGTAATGATACGAACGCTCTGCTATATGAAACAGCGTTTGTTTATACTTCTGAGGTACCAAAGGGCTGACATTTACGCCAATCACCTTATCACATTCGTCTCGTATAATGGAAACCGGAAAGTTATGAAAAAGGCCGCCATCAACATAATGAACGCCATCAATAACTACCGGACTAAAGATTATCGGGATACTGCAGGAGGCAACGATAGCCTCAACCAATGGACCGGAACGAAACTCATGGCTTTCGCCATTATCCAGATCGGTTGCCACCACAACCAGTGGGATATGTAACTCCTCAAACGTCTTAGCCCGCAAATGGCGGTGAAGGAACTGGCGGAAACGTTTGCTGTCGAACAATCCGGATTTCGGCAGCTGTAACTGGGCAAATTCAGAAAACTCTCTTCCAGAAAAGAGCTCTTTGATCTGGGTCGCCGTGTAGCCATCAGCAAATAGCGCACCCATTAACGCACCAACGCTTGTACCCACAATAATCTCGGGCATAAGCGCGCATTCTTCAAGCATCCTGAATACGCCAATATGAGCAAATCCTTTTGCGCCACCTCCGCTAAGAGCTAACCCTAGCTTATAGGTTTTAAGGTCTGTATCTTCCATCATTTGTCTTTCATATCTTATATTCGGTAACAAATATGCTGCTTTTTTTACTATGAAACATTATTAATCGCAAAAAAGTTTCTGCAATTCCTTTTTTTACTACATTTGAGGGTCTAGTAAACTTTAAATTTAATAGTTATGATTACAAGTATTTTCTGGATTATCCCACTAGCGTCTCTTCTGGCGCTGACGTTTGCTTGGTATTTCTTCCGACAGATGATGAAAGAGAGTGAAGGTACTGTGTCAATGATTAAAATAGCCTCGTATGTACGAGAAGGGGCTATGTCGTACCTCAAACAACAGTACAAAGTCGTAGCCATTGTGTTTCTCATTCTGGCCGCCTTATTTTCAATTATGGCCTATGGATTTAATGTTCAAAACGAATGGGTACCTATTGCCTTCCTGACCGGCGGATTCTTTTCCGGACTAGCTGGCTTTTTGGGGATGAAAACAGCTACTTATGCCTCCGCACGTACGGCACATGCCGCGCGCACTTCTTTAAACAAAGGGTTGCAGGTTGCCTTTCGTAGCGGCGCTGTAATGGGTCTGGTTGTTGTTGGGCTGGGATTGCTGGACATCTCGTTCTGGTATCTGCTGCTGAACCACTTTATATCGGACGACCTCCTCAACCCCACGCATAAACTAACAATCATAACAACCACCATGCTAACGTTTGGAATGGGTGCTTCTACGCAAGCGCTCTTTGCCCGTGTGGGTGGTGGGATCTATACAAAAGCAGCGGACGTCGGGGCTGACTTGGTAGGCAAGGTGGAAGCCGGCATACCAGAAGACGACCCCCGCAACCCCGCAACTATCGCCGATAATGTAGGCGATAACGTAGGCGACGTAGCCGGTATGGGTGCTGACCTTTACGAGTCCTATTGCGGTTCTATTCTAGCCACGGCGGCACTGGGGGCAGCAGCTTTCGTTTCGTCGGGAAGCGTAGAGTTACAATACAAAGCTGTGATCGCGCCGATGCTGATTGCAGCGGTAGGCATTGTGCTCTCCATTATCGGTATATTTGCTGTGCGGACGAAAGAGGACGCTACGATTAAACATCTACTGAAAGCATTGGCGGTAGGTACAAACCTAAGTTCGATACTGATCGCATTCTCTTCTTTTGGTATCCTTTATATATTAGGTATTGCTAACTGGTTCTGGCTGGGTTGCTCCGTTGTGACAGGGTTGCTGGTTGGTATTGTGATTGGGCAGGCCACGGAGTATTACACTTCGCAGTCTTACGCACCTACCCGCCGGGTGGCTGAAGCCGGACTGACCGGGCCGGCTACGGTGATTATTTCCGGACTGGGGCTAGGTATGCTTTCAACTGCTATTCCTGTGATTGCCGTGGTAGTGGGGATTATCTGTTCTTTCCTCTTTGCTTCCGGCTTCGATTTCAATAACTCCAGCATGGGGCTCTACGGCATTGGTATTGCGGCGGTAGGTATGCTTTCCACGTTAGGTATTACGCTGGCTACCGATGCATATGGCCCGATTGCGGATAATGCAGGCGGTAATGCCGAGATGTGCGGACTGGGCGAAGAGGTACGTAAACGTACCGATGCACTCGACTCGTTGGGCAACACAACAGCTGCTACAGGCAAGGGCTTTGCCATCGGCTCCGCGGCTTTGACCGGATTGGCTCTGTTGGCTTCCTATATAGAAGAGATCAAAATAGGACTGCAACGGATTGGTGAAACAACCTTGACCTTTGTGGACGGACGTATTATTGATATACAACAAGCAACGTTTGCCGATTTTATGGGTTATTACGACGTTACGCTGATGAACCCGAAGGTGCTGGCCGGAATGTTTCTAGGCTCCATGATGGCCTTTATGTTCTGTGGATTGACAATGAACGCTGTTGGGCGTGCAGCCGGCCACATGGTGGACGAAGTACGCCGCCAGTTTCGCGAGATTGAAGGTATTATGACCGGGAAAGCGGAGCCGGACTATGCCCGCTGCGTAGCTATCTCCACGAAAGGGGCACAACGCGAAATGATCCTTCCCTCTATGCTTGCCATTATTGCGCCAGTGTTGACCGGGCTTATTTTCGGTGTAACCGGAGTCATCGGTCTGTTGGTAGGTGGCCTTAGCACAGGTTTTGTATTGGCTGTCTTTATGGCAAACTCCGGTGGCGCTTGGGACAATGCAAAGAAATATGTAGAAGAAGGTAACTTGGGCGGCAAGGGCAGCGAAACGCACAAAGCCACCGTCGTAGGCGATACCGTGGGCGATCCTTTCAAGGATACGTCTGGTCCTAGCCTGAATATTCTTATTAAACTAATGAGTATGGTAGCCATCGTAATGGCCGGACTGACCGTTGCATGGAGCTTATTCTAAGAGGTATAATCTCTTTAGGTTTGCTTGTATTTGTTATAACGTTCAGCCTCTATTTACACTTAGTTTCAGCAATAAACATTTAGGTGAAACAAAAGTTTCATGCCGGTGAAACTTTTGTTTCATACCGATGAAACTTTTGTTTCACTACTATGAAACTAATATACGCATGCACCTAACAGAATGGGTAAAAAAGTACAGATGCGCATATGCAGTGAACCGAACAAATCGTGAGTTATCACGATGATGGGGACTATTTTATAATTCCTCAATTTCCTCTATTGTCAGGCCGGTACAGGCTGAGATAATGTCGGCAGAGATACCTCTTTCCTTCATATTTATGGCTGTTAAGCGCTTTCCTTCCGCTAGACCTTCTACCTTTCCTTGTTCTTTCCCTTCTGCCAGCCCTTGTTCTTTCCCTTCTGCCAGCCCTTTTGCTTCTCCTTCCGCTAGCCCCTCTTCTTTGGCGGAGCTGAGGACGTCGTTTTGGATCCTAATGCTGTCAAGG
>JAVVRI010000012.1:0-25904 GCA_036654795.1 Tannerellaceae bacterium | reverse complement strand
TGTATCAGGTAATACCGATGGTTTGAACAAGGAGGTGCTCGTAAAGCACCTCCTTGTTTCACGTTTCACCGTAACCTGCAGTCTGTTATGATGTTATGCCTGTGAAAGGAGATTCGATATGCATTTATCCCTCTTACCGGCCAGATAACAAGTGGTAACTAGCAAAAATCTTCTCAAACGTTAGTTGTTGTTTTGGCGTAGTTAGCTCTGGGTTTTTGAGCAGACCGATACAATAGTTGTTTTCTTTTTATTACTTTTGTAACGACTATCTCTTAACGGTTTGGGCTACGGGGATGGACAATAAGCCTATTGATTGATGAAAGAAACAGATACTCAGATTGATTTTATTACGGAGCACATGGGTGAGGATTTGACTCGCCTGCTGCTTAGTGCTGCTCGCTATCCGCAAATAGATGTACCTTTTGCTGTTGAGCAGATTGCTGCGCGGCGTCAGATACGTGAGAAGTTGCCCTCTTGGTATGCTAATCCCGCACTGCTTTTTCCGGCTAAGATTGCGGCCGAGCAGTGTTCGTCCGAGCAGACGGCTCTTTACAAACAACGGTTGGTAACAACCGATCAGACGCTTTGTGATTTGACGGGAGGATTGGGTATTGATAGCTACTTCTTTTCTAGGAAGGTGAAGAAGGTGACTTACATAGAGCGTTTTGATGCCTACTGCTCTGTTGCGCGCCGGAACTTTATTGCGCTTGGAGTGGATAATATAGAAGTTATGTTTGGTAATTCATCGGAGTTGATAGCCGGCTTGCCTTCTTTGGATGTGTTTTATATTGATCCGGCGCGAAGGGGGGAGGGAAACAAGCGGGTCTTTGCTTTGGCCGATTGCGAACCTGACTTGCCGGCATTGCTGCCCCGCCTGCTGGCTAAAGCTGAGTGGGTGATAGCTAAATTGTCTCCTATGGCGGATATTCAATTGACGTTGGAGTTGCTTTGTGCCACTGTGGAGGTGCATGTGCTTGCGGTGCGGAATGAATGTAAGGAGTTACTGTTTGTAATGAAGCGGGGAGGGGAGCTGACTGAGCCGGTTGTTACCTGCGTCAACTATGCGCCCGATGGTAGTGAGGTGCTTTTTAGTTTTTTTCTTTCCGAGGAACGAAATGCTCCGTCTGCGCTATCTGATGGAGTGGGGGGCTATCTGTATGAGCCCAACGCTTCGGTGCTAAAAGCGGGTGCATTTAAATGTGTAGGTACGCGCTTCGGATTAAAGAAGTTGCAGGTAAGTAGCCATCTTTACACCTCCAATCATCCGGTGGAGGGCTTCCCCGGAAGGGCCTTCTGTGTGGAGGCAGTCTTGCCATTCAGTAGTCGTTTCTGCAAAGAGCTTGCGCGCGTGCTTCCTCAGGCTAATATAACCGTCCGTAACTTCCCTCTCTCGGTAGACGAACTGCGTAAACGGACAAAAATTAAGGACGGAGGGGGTATTTACCTTTTTGCTACGACCCTTCAGGATGGCAGCAAAGTGCTGATCCGTTGCGTGAAGATATAAAGGTTGGGTCGGATTGTAAAAGAAAGAGGCCTGCAAATGATATGTTTCATTTGCAGGCCTCTTTGTATTTAGCCAGATTGGGATATCGATCAACCGTTCATGGAAGCAAGAAATTCCATATTGTCAAACGTTTGCTCCATGCGCTTCTTAACAAACTCCATAGCTTCTAGTGAGTTCATGTCGGAAAGGTATTTGCGGAGAATCCACATACGGTTCAGCGTGCTTTCGTCCTGCAACAAGTCGTCGCGACGTGTGCTGGAAGCAGTGATGTCTACCGAAGGGAAGATACGTTTGTTTGACAGTTTGCGGTCTAACTGTAACTCCATGTTACCGGTACCCTTGAATTCTTCGAAGATTACATCGTCCATCTTTGATCCTGTTTCGGTCAGTGCCGTAGCCAGGATTGTCAGGCTGCCGCCGTTTTCTATGTTACGGGCAGCACCAAAGAAGCGTTTCGGCTTCTGTAATGCGTTAGCATCCACACCTCCGGAAAGAACCTTGCCGGATGCCGGTTGAACGGTGTTGTAAGCACGTGCCAGACGAGTGATAGAATCCAGTAGGATGACGACGTCGTGACCACACTCTACCATACGTTTGGCTTTGTTTAGTACGATTTCGGCAATCTTTACGTGGCGTTCAGCCGGTTCGTCGAAAGTAGAGGCGATGACTTCAGCGTCTACGCTGCGTGCCATATCCGTTACTTCTTCAGGACGTTCGTCTATGAGGAGTACAATCATATATACTTCGGGGTGGTTGGCGGCGATGGCGTTGGCGATGTCTTTAAGGAGCATCGTCTTACCGGTCTTGGGCTGCGCAACAATTAGTCCGCGTTGTCCTTTGCCAATCGGTGAGAAGAGGTCTACTACGCGTACGGCAATGTTGTCGAATACTTTCGGTGCTTTGCGGGCGGTTAGCATGAACTTTTCGTTCGGGAAAAGGGGTGTCAGGTGGTCGAAGGGCACACGGTCGCGAACCTCTTCGGGTGTGCGTCCGTTGATTTTGTCTACCTTAACGAGCGGGAAATACTTTTCACCTTCCTTAGGGGGGCGGATGGGGCCTTCTACCACATCGCCAGTCTTAAGTCCAAATAGCTTAATTTGCGACTGAGAGACGTAGATATCATCAGGCGAAGTCAAATAGTTATAATCGGATGAGCGAAGGAAACCATAACCGTCCGGCATCATTTCCAATACGCCGTTACCAATAAGGATACCGTCGAATTCGTATTGCTTTTCCTGAGGATTATTGTTGTTGGTGCGTGGGTTGAAGTTTCCTTGGCGATTGTTTGCTTGACGGGATGCATTTTGCTGTGTGGTAACTTCTGGTTGTGCGGGAGCTTTGCTTTCAGCTTTAGCCGGTGTTGCGGAGAAGGGGAAGATCTGATCGAGTACTGAGTTCGTGTCCGGGCTATTATGACGGAAGACAACCCGCTTGGGCTCTGTTCCCTCAGACGTAGTCGGGACTTCGTTTGTTTCAGAAGTGTTTTCTTCTTCTTTTTCTTCGGCTTGCAAGGCTTCTTCTTTTACATTGTCTTCAGGAACAACGGGCGGGAGCAGCGGTTTCTCAATTTCTTTCACAACTTTTGCTGTTGGAGGTACGGCTGTGATGGTTTGGATAGTTTCCGGAACTTTGGATACGATAACCTCCTCCGCTGTATTGGACGGGGCAATGGCTCCGGCTACTTTTTCTTTTTTCTCAATTCGGATTCTCTTCTTTCGTTCCGGTTGCTCGGTTTGTTCTTCTGTTCCTAGTTCTTCTTCTGCGAATAGAGGAAGTTCAGCAGGAACTGATTCAGCTGTTTTTGCTTCTGCTTTTTCCGTAGTTTTCTTAGGTGCAGCTTTTGGAGCCTTCTTGGCTTTGGGTTGTTTCTCAACTTTTTTAGCTTCCTTTTCTTTCTCTTTTTCAGCATGAATGCCTGCGTAGGAAATGGCTTGTTCGTCGAGAATGCGATACACAAGCTCTTCTTTTTTGAGTGTACTCACCTTTTTAAGCCCAAGTTCTTCCGCAATTGATTGCAATTCGGGAAGGAGCTTTTCATTTAATTCTAGAATGTTATATTTTTGCATATTGCGAAGTAAATAATAAAAACGGCACACGACATATACATTAAAGGATGTACACACAGCGTTGCCATTGTATTTTTATTAGTTGATGATGAATAATTTTTTTTATGTAAAACCGGATCGTTTAGCTGATTTTGAACCATCAGCCACATATCTGCGGAGTAAATCATTGCAAATGTAAGAACTTTTTTATATATACCTTGTGTTTAACTGTTTTTTTTTACACATAGAACATGTTTTGTCGTTTCATCTATACAAAAACGACTATCCGGCCGCTCTCCAACAATCCAAATGATATTTCCGTCACTACACAGAAGCCATATTTGTTCTTTCTTGATACGACTGAATTTCCGGTCGGTGAAGTAATCGCTTAGCTTTTTACGTCCTTTCATGCCGAAAGGGATAAACCAATCTCCTTCTTGCCAAGTACGCAATGTGAGTGGAAAGGTCAGTTTGTCGTAGTCGAAGCAGGCATTGCTTTTGTCTTTTTCGATGCGAAAGTCTTTATCTATAACAATCAGACGAGAGGATAGTTTTATCGGTTCGTTCCATTCTCCCTCTTTTGTTGTAAGGGTATAGGTGCGGGGAGCGGCTGTTTGTTGCAGAGCTAATATTAGTTGTGTACGGTCTTTTATCAGTCGGTGTGTGGTGGAATGGAAAGTCTTGCCGGATTCTTTCATAAGTGCTTGATAGATTTCTCGAACAACAACACTTGTGAAGGCAAAGGGCTTAAGAAGCTCGTATAAAATGGTGTCAGGTGCCGGGAACTGCATCAGAGCGGGTATTGACAGATGGTAGGGATCCGTAAAGACTACATTTCTTGCCTCTTCAATAGTATGCAAGTAGATAAGTTCTGCGGCCGAAAGATGTTCTGCTGTACGGGCGATCGTATCTTTGATTGCGGGATTGATCTCTTCAAGTAGCGGTACGACCCGAAGACGGATAAAATTACGGGTATAGGCATCGGTCAGATTGGTGCTGTCTGTGACGAAGGATAGCCCTTCTTCTGCCAGCCACCGTACAATCTCTTCACGACTGACGCATAGTAGTGGGCGAATAATGTGTCCGTTTCGTGGGCGTATGCCGGTCATTCCCCGGATACCAGTTCCCCGGATCAGATTCATAAGCAAGGTTTCCATGCTGTCGTCTCGATGGTGTGCGATGGCAATGGCTTCTGCATTTAGTTTTTGGCGCATAGTTTCAAACCAGTCGTAGCGTAGTTCACGGGCAGCCATCTCAATGGAGATATGTTTCTCTGTTGCGTAATGGGTGGTATCGAAGTCTGTTTTGTAAAAGGGAACATTCAGGCTTTCAGCATAGTTGTGGGCAAATTGTTCGTCGCGAAGCGACTCTTCTCCACGTAGATGAAAATTGCAATGCACTGCAATGCAGGTATATCCTAATTGCGTGAGCAGGGTGAGCAAAGCAACAGAATCTGCCCCTCCGCTTAGTCCTACTAAAACAGGACGATCTGTCGTGAGTAATTGCTGCTTATTAATGTATGTGCGAACGGTATTTATCATATCTCAAAAAAGTAACTTTATACTAGTACTCATGCGAAAAATAAAACCCGAAGACGTTTGCCTTCGGGTTTTATAGTGTTCAGGCATGTTGCCTAGCTTGTTTGTTCGTTCAAAAGCATTTATTATGCTTCTACGCCTGCTAATTCGGGGTCGATCATTACACGACCGCAATATTCGCAAACGATGATTTTCTTGCGTAACTTGATGTCCATCTGTTTTTGGGGTGGAATCTTATTGAAGCAACCTCCGCAGGCATCGCGTTGGATATACACTACGGCCAGACCGTTATGGGCACCTTTGCGAATGCGCTTAAAAGCGGTTAAGAGACGTGGCTCAATGCTGGTCTCCAGTTTTTTAGCTTTTTCTCTGAGTTTTTCTTCTTCCTGTTTGGTTTCAGAAATGATCTCTTCCAACTCGCTTTGTTTCTGGATAAGGTCAGCTTTGCGACCTTCTAATTTGTCTGAACATGCGCTAACTTCTTCTTTCTTGATCTTCATCGCATCAGCCTGTTCGCGGATCTTCTTCTCAGAGAACTCAATTTCAAGTCCCTGAAATTCTATTTCTTTTGAAAGGTTGTCGAATTCTCGGTTGTTGCGTACGTTATCCAACTGTCCTTTATATTTTTCAATCAGTCCGGTAGATTCTGTAATTTTGTTCTTTTGTTCTACAACAGAAGTTTCAATTTGTTTAATCTCTGACTGATAGTTTTGAAGGCGGGTTTCCAATCCTGCAATCTCATCTTCCAAATCTTGAACTTCAAGAGGAAGTTCGCCGCGAAGTGTTTTGATCTTATCAATCTCAGTCATCATAGTCTGAAGTTGATATAGTGCAGAAAGCTTTTCTTCAACCGTATACTCTTTCTCAGCTGATTGTTTGTCTGTAGCCATTCTATAAATATTTTACCGGGTTTGAATTAACATTCGAAAAATTCACTGCAAAGGTAGGATATTTTTTGGATATAAGATTATAAAATATATCTTTTGTACAGACTTCCGATTCATAATGTCCGATCACTGCTAAAAGAATACGATCTTCTACATCATAGAAATCGTTGTATCTGGCCTCACCAGTAATGAATATGTCAGCTCCGTAGGCAATGGCTTCGTTGATTAAAAAGGCACCGCTTCCGCCGCAAAGAGCCACTTCGTGTATAGGTCGTCCTATCAGCGGAGAATGCTTTATACATTCTATATGAAAAATTTCTTTGATTCGTTGCATAAAACTTAATTCCTCTTCGCCTTCGGGTAGTTCGCCCACAACGCCTGATCCGGCTTGGTTCCATGTGTTATTGAGGGGATAGAAGTCGAATGCCGGTTCCTCGTACGGATGAACCGAGAGCAAGGCACGCGTAACGGCAGTTTTACGAAAAGTGGGGAGGATGGTTTCAATGCGTATCTCTTTTTCTACATGCATATCGCCTATCTCACCGCAAAAAGGATTACATCCTTCAGTCGCTCGGAAAGTTCCTTCTCCTTTTGAGTTAAAGCTACACGAATCGTAATTACCTACTGATCCGGCACCGGCATTGAAGAGGGCATTTCGCATCAGTTCCGCGTAGGACTCAGGGATGAACGTAACTAACTTAAGCAGTGCATTCTTTTGTGGACTGAGAATGCGGATGTTTTGTAGTCCGATCATCTCGGCCATGCGGAAGTTTACCCCTCCTACGGCATTGTCCAAATTGGTGTGTGCGGCATAGATTACGAGGTCGTGCTTGCAGGCTTTCATCATGCAACGCTCAATATACGTAGCGCCGGTCAACGATTTGAAGGACTTAAAAGCCAAAGGATGATGCGAGATAATCAAGTTGCATTCGGCTTCGATGGCTTCATCAATGACCTCTTCGGTAACATCCAGACATAGCAATGCGCCAGTGGCGGGTTGGTTTATATCGCCAACCTGCACACCTGCATTGTCAAAATTTTCCTGTAGGGGCAGCGGAGCACACTGTTCGATCTCTCTCAGTATATCCTTAACCTTTAACATGTTTTTTTATTCTTTTATGTTTACTAGCAAGCATAATTCATCTAGCTGCTTGTCGTCAATAACGGACGGTGCATCCAGCATAACATCGCGGCCTGAATTGTTTTTCGGGAACGCGATGCAGTCACGGATTGAGTCCAGACCGGCAAAGAGTGACACCCAACGGTCTAATCCGTAAGCCAAACCTCCGTGAGGAGGCGCGCCGAATTTGAAGGCATTCATTAGAAAGCCAAATTGTTCTTGTGCTCTCTCTTCGGTAAATCCGAGCAGATGGAACATCTTATTTTGCAGTTGGCTGTCGTGGATACGGATGGAACCACCTCCAACTTCCACACCATTAATAACCATATCGTATGCGTTGGCACGTACGGCTCCCGGATCACTGTCCAGCAAAGGAATATCTTCGGGCTTGGGCGAGGTGAAGGGATGATGCATGGCGTAGAAGCGCTGATCATTTTCGTTCCACTCAAAGAGCGGGAAGTCTATAACCCACAAGCATGCGAATTTGTTTTTGTCGCGAAGTCCGAGTTGGTTGCCCATTTCGAGACGTAGCTCGCCAAGTTGTTTGCGCGACTTGTCGGCATTGTCGCCGGAAAGAATTAGTATTAGGTCGCCCGGTTTTGCGTTGAAAGCCTCTTTCATCTGCAGCAATACTTCCTGGGTGTAAAATTTATCTACACTTGACTTTACACTGCCATCGGTTTCGATGCGCGCATAGACCATTCCCTTTGCTCCAATTTGTGAGCGTTTGACGTATTCTGTTAAAGCGTCTAATTGTTTGCGGGTATAGCTGGCTGCACCTTCGGCACATATACCGCCAATATAGGCTGCATTGTCGAATACAGAGAAACCGTATCCTTTTAGAACATCCATTAGTTCAACGAAAGGCATTCCAAAACGAAGATCCGGTTTGTCGCTACCATAATATTTCATAGCGTGATGCCATGTCATGCGTTGGAATGGTTCAGCTATTTCAATGCCGCGAATGGTTTTAAACAGATGTTTTGCCAAACCTTCGAAGGTGAAGATAATATCTTCCTGATCTACGAACGACATCTCGCAGTCTATTTGTGTAAATTCAGGTTGACGATCTGCGCGTAGATCTTCGTCGCGGAAACACTTTACGATCTGAAAGTAACGGTCGAAACCGGAAACCATCAATAACTGTTTAAGCGTTTGCGGTGATTGGGGGAGGGCATAAAACTGACCCGGGTTCATACGAGAAGGTACAACGAAGTCGCGCGCACCTTCAGGGGTAGAGTTTACAAGTACAGGCGTTTCTACTTCGAGGAAGTGTTGCTTGTCCAGATAATGACGTACCTCAATAGTCATGCGGTGACGTAGTTCCAGATTGGCACGCACTACGTTTCTACGCAGATCCAGATAGCGATACTTCATACGCAGGTCGTCTCCACCATCTGTTTCGTCTTCAATCGTGAAGGGAGGGGTTACGGCTGTATTTAGTATATTCAGTTCTGAAACGATGATTTCTATCTCTCCTGTTGGTATATTTGCGTTTTTGCTAGAACGTTCCTTTACAGTCCCGGTAGCTTGAATCACGTATTCTCGTCCCAGTTTGTTTGCCTTTTCGCAGATATCTGCGTTTACATCTTGATTAAATACTAACTGAGTGATACCATATCGGTCGCGAATATCCACGAACGTCATACCACCCATTTTACGGGTTTTTTGTACCCATCCGGCTAAAGTTACAACTTGCTCAGCATTAACTAAGCGTAACTCACCACAAGTTTGTGTCCTGTACATGATTATAGTATATGTATAATTAAATAGCTATTTTAATAACTCTGCAAAGGTAGTAGAAAAGCAGAATCAACGCACTTATTTTAAAAAAAAACGCCAAATATTTTGTAGTATCAAATAAAAGCGTACCTTTGCACCGCAATCGAGAATAAACGGTAGCATTTCGGGGTGTAGCGCAGTCCGGTTAGCGCACCTGCTTTGGGAGCAGGGGGTCCAGTGTTCGAATCACTGTACCCCGACATAGAAAAAGAGCTGATTATCAGCAAGTTCAAAAGAGATAGCGAGTTGGTACATATTTGTACAACTCGCTTTTTTCGTTCAAATGAGCCTATTTCGCTTGCTTTTGAGTTAAATAAGGGTTAATATTCTTTGAACTATCTTTGAAGTGTTTTTGTACAGATATGTTTTTGTCAAACTAAAAACAAAAATGTATCATGGCAACATTTAAAGCAATCATTTTCGCAACTAAAAATCATATAAAATCTGACGGCACTACGAATATCAAGATAAGAATATATCATAACCGCAGTTCCCAGTATATTTCTACACCATATTATATAGAGCCGAGTGGTATAGGCAAAGACGGTGTGGTTTTTTCTTATTATTCTGATGCTGATTTACTAAATTACGAACTTGGTAATTTGGTGCAAAAATATAGAGGGGTATGCCTCAAGTTGGGCTCTGAGCGTATTTCTCGAATGAGTTGCATCGAAGTGCGCGAACAGATAACAGCAGCTATGGAGCCAGAATATGAATTTATCGACTTTGTATCCTACTCTAATGGTATCATCGAAAAGACTGAAAAAACAGGGACTGCGGAATGGTATCAGACTGCAATTAATGCGCTATGTTGGTTTTACGAAAGAAGGAAAATAGATATACGCGATATAACAGCCCAGAGGCTTAATGATTTTAAGGAGAAATTATCGACTTCCGGACAGAGTGGTAAGCCTTTATCTCCAGGTGCCATCAGCAATTACTTACGAGCTATTCGGTCTCTATTGAATAAAGCCAAGCAATATTACAACAACGAAGATTATGATATAATCCGTATTCCAAATGATCCATTCGCTAAGGTCAAAGTGCCAAAATACCGTCGTGCCCGGAAAAACCTTTCTATTCGTGACATAATTCGCATTCGTGACGGAAATTTTCTTACAGGTCGTGCGAATATGGCTAGAGATGTATTTATGATTATGTTCTATATGATGGGCATAAATATTAACGACTTATACAATCTAAAGAGTACGGTTCGTGGGCGAATCGAATATGAGCGAAGCAAAACAACCACAGAAGATAACACAGATCGCTTTCCTCTTTCAATCCGCATAGAACCGGAATTGGATCTTTTGATAAAGCGATATAGTGATATAGCTTTTCTTTCATACTTTAGACGGCAATATAGTAACTCAAATAACTTTATGCGGGCTGTTAATGTCGGACTAAAAGAGATATCAGACGAATTAAATTTAGGAGTAAAAGTAACGACCAATTGGGCACGTCATAGCTGGGCAAGCGCTGCACGTAATAAAGCGAATGTGCCAAAGGCTGATATTGACTTTTGTCTCGGTCATGTCAATAACGACTACAAGATGGCAGATATATACATTGACATAGACTATTCAATATTTGATAAATCTAATCGAGCCGTTTTAGATTTGATAAAAAATAATCAAAAAACAGTGATATAGTTTGCAGATGTAAAAAGTATGCCTATATTTGCGACAGATAACGAGTTGGATTTTTGTCTAAAGACAGGAGTCCAACTTTTTGTGTTTATATACACAACCTCTTCTGCTTCGTAAACACCCTTATTTATAACGCTTTGTCATGGTTGCCGCAAAAAGTGACGCAATGACACAAGTTACAGACATCTTAAAACAATGCACCGTTGATGGTCTACTGATCAGACTGCCGGAAGTGCAACTTGACCGGAAACTCTATCAAGAGGTCGCCAAGCAGCTGGAGCTGATCGGTGGAAAATGGAAGGGCGGGAAGACACAGGGATTTCTTTTCAAAGAAGATCCTACCGAATATCTTGCTAAGCTATGCTCAGGTGAGTCCATCAATCTGAAAAAAGAATTTCAGTTCTTCGCTACTCCGGACGATGTGGCGGATCGGCTTGTCGAACTCGCTTGTATCGAACCGGGGCAGATTATTCTTGAACCGTCTGCGGGGCAGGGAGCAATAATAAAGGCCATTCGTCGGGCACATCCGGATGTGGAAGTTGATTGCTACGAACTGATGGACCTAAACCGAACCTTCCTTGAAAAGCTGGATAATGTTACCATCGTAGGGCAAGACTTCATCAAAGAAGAGAAAACCATCATCTATGATCGTATTATAGCTAATCCTCCTTTCTCAAAAAATCAGGACATCGAGCACGTTACCGAAATGTACGAGCGACTTGAAGAAGGTGGCCGACTGGTTAGTATTATGTCCAACCACTGGCGCTTTGCTTCGGGAAAGAAAGAAGAAGCCTTCAAGAAGTTTATTGAAGATACTGGAGCGGAGGTTTACGATATAGAACCTGGCGCATTCAAAGAAAGCGGCACTAATATCTCTGCCTGCATCGTGGTTATTGATCGGATTGCAGATATTGAACCGGAAAAGGTAGAACGTTGCAAATCGAAACAGAGTAATACGAAGAAGATACTGACCACCTCAGAACAGGCTATGAGTGATTTCTCAAATTCATTCAGTGATTTTGCCTACAAACATGGACAGTCCAATGCTTTTATAGATTTCCTCGATTACACACTGCTTGCAATGAAGTGGTGGGAACCGGATCGTGACTTCTCCTATTTTGAAAAGAAGTATGGCGACCTGTATCCTCGGTTTGCTGATATGCTTATTTCTCTATCTGAAATATCCGATAACCGTGGCGAAGGCTTTGGTGACGGTCTCGGTGATCTGTTTATGGAATTAGTCAGTGGTGGGCGCAATGGTCAGTTCTTCACTCCGGAGAATATCTGTGAGATGATGTCTGAGATGATAATCCCGGAGGTGGAAGATAACAAATCAGTCTTAGACCCTTCCTGTGGTAGTGGACGGATGCTATTAGCTGCCGCGAAGCGAAACCGTAATGCCTTCTTCTTTGGTTGTGATAATGACATTACCTGTTGCAAAATGGCGGTAATAAATTTAGTACTCAATACTCTTCAGGGGGAGATTGCCCTTATGGACTCTTTGAATATGGATTATACCAAATCATGGGAGGTAAGCTATCGTGTCTACAACGGCATCAACATGCCGGTCTACCGCGTAGTAGAAAACAAAGAAGATTCCACTCTCTGGAAAATGCACATGAAATCGTTCAATCATCAAGATGCTGAACTGCCGAAGGAGGCGGTTCCGGCAGAACTTGTCATGTCCGTACCCGAACCCCCTGTTATTATCCCATCGTGGAGAAAATCCTCCAATAAACAATCCAATGCACTTCAATTAGAATTATTCTAAAAACAATCACTATGACATTCACAGTATCAAAAACAAATCTTCTTTCCGGATTGCAATCAATCTGGAAAATGGTACCCTCCAAAGCGAGTTTACCTATCCTTTATAATATCCTGTTCGATATTCAGAAGGATACAGTATTTATCACGGCAGCCAACGACGAAGGTCGGATAACAACCAGTCTGGATTGTGTGGCGGACGCAGCGTATAAAGTTTGTATCCCGGCAGCCATGCTACTCAATGCACTAAAAACACTTCCCGAGCAACCGCTCATATTCATTGTCTCGGAAGCAAAGAATGAGATTGTCGTCAAGTATGCCGGTGGTAAGTTTGAGATGGTTGGGTTCTCTGTAGAAACCTTCCCTGAACCGAAAGCTATAGAAGAACCGGTAAAATTTACCACCTCGTGTGCAACTCTTCTGTATGGATTGAATCAGGTGCAACATTTGGTGGCCGAGGATGAGCTTCGACCGGTTATGGCTACTGTCTATCTATCGGTAAAGAAAGGATTATTGACCTTTGTGGCTTCGGATGGTCACGTTCTTGGAAAGTTAGAAAAAGAGAATGACTATGATGCCGACACATGCGCGATCATGATTAGCAAAAAGATAGGCTCAGTACTAAAAGCTATTCTTCCGAACAACGAGGATGAACCCGTATTGATTGTATCCGGCAAATCGAATGCCTCGGTTACGTTCGGCATCAATACGCTTATCTTCCGTCTGGTTGAAGGCAGGTATGCTAACTACAATAGCGTTATCCCAAAAGATAACGATAAGCGCCTGGTGGTCTCTACGGCCGATCTTATGAGTTCGGTAAACCGTGTATCCGTTTTCGCCAATAAGGTATCCAGTCTCCTTGTTTGCGATATACAGAAAGATCAGTTAACTGTCACTGCCTGTGATCTGGACATGTCTACCAATGCAGAGGAAGTGATCGCATGCGAATACGTTGGACTGCCTATGAAGGTAGGCGTAAAGAGTAGCTATCTGATGGATATAATCACCCATATCAACTCAGATAGATGTATAATCACACTCAAGCAGGAATACAGCGCCATGCTTATACTCCCGGAAGTCAAACATAAAGGAGAGGAGCTCATTTACTTGATGATGCCGATATCAATCAACAACTAATCAAATTAAAATCATGACAAATATGTTTTTCTTCAAAGAAATCAGCGGTTTAGTTAGCGCAGGCGTTGAACTAAACATTACTATCAAAAGAAGTGGCGAGAACCTTATCGTAAGCGTTATGCCACGAGTAACGAACCTCAAAGACGATGCCGCCAAGCGTTTGCTTCCGCTGGTCGTTAGTGGTACTCCGGATGAACTCGACAAAGGTTTTTCTTCTGTCATCTCTGCCCCCATACAGTCGGCAGCCGGGTTACTCGGTAATATGAAAGAATTTGAGACCTCCTTAGCAGAAGTTCAATCCAAGAGCAAAGCTGCGGATGCGAATAAGAAAAAATACGATCAACTGGTAAAGAAAGCCGATGATCTTGAAAAAGGCGGCAAACTGAAAAATGCAGTGGCTTGCCTTAAACAAGCAAAAGAATTTGCTCAGGATAAACTATCTATTCAGAAAAGGATAGATAAGCTACAGGCAAAGGCCGGGGCTGGTTCCCTATTTGAGGAGGAAGCGGTAGAAGATAGTTATCTGGAAGAGCTGCCGGAAGAAGCAACAGAGAGTATTAACGATAACGAAGAGGAGGAAGAATAATGGCACTAAATATTACAACCCTGCCACGGGTATTTAAGCATGGCACTATCGAATTGACTGATCCGGACAGAAACCTTTCGCCGGATGAAGTGATGAGCTTCTATAGCAATACCTATCCGGAGCTGACAACATCGAATGTGCATGGTCCGAAAATGGATAGCGACAGAGTAATATATGAATTCAAAACGACCGTAGGTACAAAAGGATGAAGACATGCAAGAAACAAAGAAGTATACAAGAGTTTCACGCCGCACTCGGCGCAGTTCTTCTAAAGGAACAGAACCGGTCGAATATAGAGAACGGAAGAACAGAGCACCTGAAAAGACGCCTGCCTCCGTCGATGGTGCAGGAAGCAATTATTTAAAGCAAACGTTTGAGAATATACTTGCTTCCAAGGTGGGTTGTGCCTTGCAAGAAAGCATAGTACAGGATACAAAGGATGCTGTACATCTGTATAAGTCTGTGGCGAATTATTTTCGTCTCATGGGCAAAACGCTGCATGTCGTTCCGTCCGGTTGTTTTGAATTGGACGCGTTCAACCTTTATCATGCGCTCCGGGACAACCTCCCGGATGCGCTTGGTATAAACTTCGACAGCTGGAAAGGAAAACTATCTGTAATCCTATTCGATGATGATCTGAAGTTCCCGAACTACACATTATTTTATATCCCGATATGTGGGATTGAGAATATGAGTGAACCGCTACGAACCGTGTTTCTTCAATTCTTGTCGTTTGTCCGGCATACACAAAAGATTGATACTCCCTGCGAAAATCGTGACTTTAATTATATCGTAACGGAATACGGTGAAGAATACGAGGAAGGATGTATGGCAGATGACGAAGATAGTTGGAGAAGGCTGTCCGATATGCGTAAAAGGTACGATACAGGAGATATTGGCACCATTATGCAGGAGATATCTTGTTCGAAGGTTGTCGAAGCTGACCTTGTAGCCGAACTCAATAAATTACTCGCTGAAGATATTAATCATGCCGATGAAGGACTGATCGCAATCATGCTTGCAGGCATAAAGCTACTTCGACAGGATTGTATCTTCAATTATGACTATAACCCCGGCTCTACCGACTATAACGATTACGATACAGAAGTAATCGATTTTGATCGTGGCTTATGCTTTTGCTGGGGGACTGATGTTAATGATCCTGTTGTGCAGATGGCTATCGAATTCTACAACAATGACGAACAAGCGTTAGAAACCTATGGTCCGGCTTCATATTTGGTCTTGGCGCCGAATACTGACTGCTTGTTAGTAAAATCAGACTTTCCAGCAAGATTTGCTAAATGGTATGATACATTTTATGAAGAACTTGAAAAATATATAAGCGATGGAACATCCAATGAATGACGTAACAAAGGACATCTTAATGGAACTCTCTCCTGAGATGGCCCTATTAGTGTATAGGCATGAGCAAAAATACTACCTCGAGCGCCGAGATATAATCAATGGTAAGATGGCCGCAGGCATACCATTGACGGAAGAATGCCTAACGAATATATTCGATTCCATCTCTTCTGACGAGTCGGATATGCTTCATGGTTCAATACCTGATAATATGCTCTATGCCGATGGTCGGTGTGGGCGCGAGAAGTATGTGTGGTATAATAAGCCGGAGAGACGTAACCTCCTTTTCAGTAAAGAGGCTGGAATATCTGACGGGCAGATGTGGATACCGGGTCTTGTGTACGTAGCATCGGCAACGACTCTATCTGTATTCGCATTCAAAGGTAACAAACCCAAAAGCAAGCTATTTAAAGCTCCTTTTTTCAACATCTATGATAGTGGAAAAGTTTGTCTTGGTTCCGCTCAGGTCGATAAGCCTTCCGAGCTTACATACGAGCGTATTGTACAATACTGGGAAAAGATGTTTTGGGCATCAGAGTTTGTACATATACTTGGTAATAACCCTGTCAAAAACAATTTGGCTACCTTACTAAAAAAAGGTATTGAAACTGACTGTCGGTTTCCTGAAGATGAATTACTCCCTGTTAAGACGAACCTAAAAGAATTACTACGATGAAGAAAATCCATTTCACGGATAAGTATATCCTTAATCCCACACATCCGATTACGGTCAACCTGATTGGCGTTGGCGGTACCGGATCACAAGTATTAGGCGCGTTGGCTCGCATCAATCATGCGTTGGTTGCTCTTGGTCATTCGGGGTTGCACGTTACCGCCTACGACCCTGACGAGGTGTCGTTAGCTAATATTGGACGGCAACAATTTAGTGTTGTAGACCATGGCTTGAATAAGGCTGTTGTTCTTGTAACGCGCATTAATCGTTTCTTTGGTTCAGACTGGCAGGCGGTTCCGGCATTATACAGTCAGGGCAGGCCGGCTAATATCATGATTAGTTGCGTGGATAGCGTGAAGTCTCGTTTGGCGATAGCAAATGCCATCAGGAACGGAAGTAATAGCATCGATCACAAACAAAAGATGTATTGGATGGACTTCGGCAACGGAGCCAACCATGGGCAGGTAGTGCTTGGCACATTAGGACGTATTGAGCAACCGAAGTCGGAAAAGTATGAGACCGTTTCAGAAATGAAAGTTATAACCGAACTGTTCGATTTATCACAGGTAAATGAAGAAGAATCCGGCCCCAGCTGCTCCTTAGCAGAAGCACTCAGAAAGCAGGATCTGTTTATCAACTCAACTCTCGCCCAACTGGGTTGTGCCTTGCTGTGGAAACTACTTAGCGCCGGAAGCATCGACTATCAGGGTATGTACCTGAATCTCGATACGATGAAGGTCAATCCGATAAAGCTATAACGCTATGGCACGACCCGTTAAACAAGGACTTGAATATTTCTCTTTCGATACCGATTTCTTTTCGGATAGAAAGGTCAGGAGAATAATGAGTGCCTGTGGACCAAATTCGGCTTCAATCCTTATTTGCCTGCTGTGTAATATCTACAAAGATAAAGGATATTACATTGGGTGGGACAGAGAATTACCTTTTGATATTGCTGACATAGTTGGGGTATCCGAGGGTTCGGTAGATGAAGTGATAAAAAAGGGGCTACAGGTTGATTTCTTCAATCAAGAACTATTTGAAAAGTATAGTATTCTTACTTCAAACGGGATTCAAAAGAGATTTAAAAGTAGTACGCTGAAAAGAAAAGATGTTGAAATAAATGACGATTACTGGGTTTTTGACGTCAATAACTCGGTTAATGCCGGAAGAATGCCGGAAGAAACCCCATTATTACCACCCGAAAGTACACAAAAAGAAAAGAAAGTAAAAGAAAAAAAAATAAAGGAAAGTATTCCCCCTAAATCCCCCGAGGGGGAATCTGACAAAATCGACTATCAAAAGTTAGTTGATTATTTCAATAGGACCTTTGCTGGGAAATTGCCAACTGTAACGCAGTTGACTGATAAACGCAAGGCTGCTATTAAAGCCCGAATGGCAAATCATGGTAAAGATGCAATATTTAAAATGCTTCTTAATGCTGCTAACAGCCCTTTTCTGATGGGAGAAAATAATCAAAACTGGCGTGCAGACTTTGATTGGATATTCAAGCCTACAAATTTCGTGAAGATACTGGAAGGTAATTACTTAAAACATGAAAACGATGGACAAACAACAAGCAGTACAGATATTGGCAAATACAGATCCGGTAACAGGGGATCTTCCTACGGAACTGATGCCGAAAACAAAAAGCGAGAGCGTGAGCATCTTGGGCGTCTTGCCGATGCCATACTACAACAGTCTGCATCCAAAAACGGTAAATGATGTGTTTGATAGCCCCAGTTGTTCGCTGGCGGTAATAAACAAAGAATTTGGTGAAGATCATCTACGCTCGTTTATGGTGAAGATTTTGAATGATATACTGGATTTTTTCAGTGTAGGCAAGAGCATGGGAGCTGTTCAACTGGCTACTACCGCTGATCTGATAATCGAAGAATATTACTTTCTGAAGCCGGATGATTTCAAATTGTGTTTCAATCGAGCAAAGAAAGGACAATACGGTAAAGTGTACGACCGAATAGATGGGCAGGTAATATTTGACTGGCTACATACGTATGTATCTGATCGTATGTACACTGCCCGAGAACAATCAATAAGCGAATCAGAAGGATTCAAAGGAGGTAATTGCGAACGGACGTCCAATCTGTTAGAAACGGTTTATCACGATTTTAAGAAGTATGATTTTGAACGAAAATATAAAGTAAAATGATTACGTAGAAGAGCTATCGAGTTCACCAACATTCTGAAAACAGAAAAGGCAGCTACCTCACGGTGCCACCCTCCCACATTCCGGGAACAAATGTACTAAAAACGATTGAATTATGGCAAGTGAGGCATTGAATAGTTACATAGAGAGACGTTACGACCGGTGGCTGGATTACGCAAAGTATCATTGCTCACTTGCGGGCATGGATAGCGAAGCGGTAGATGTGCTGAATGAAGTGCTTTGTATGCTTTTGCAGAAGGATCAGGACAACCTTATCCGGATGATGGAAGCAAAGCAGGGACAACGTACGGAGCTGGATTGGTATATCTTGAAAATGATTAAGCTGAACGTCACCTCTGACACATCGCCTTATCAGCACCGCTACAGAACTGTTCCGGTAGATGATAAAGTGGACTACCGGAGGCTAAACGTCATCGACGAACCGGACGAAGAGCCAGACAGAAGCGAGTATATCTGTGACCGTTTTCGCGAAGTGCGCGAGATAGTCGCCAGTCTGGGGTTATCCGAGCGGGCACAGCAGATATTCACCTGGAAGTTCTTTGCCGGAGAGTCATTTGCCGACTGGCCGGGACCGGAAAGCAAGAAAGAGCTATACGATGTCTACAAGCGGATATTTCGCATCGTGCTGGACAAGAAGGAGGGGAATTTGCTGTTTTGAAATGTTTTAACTGTATCAATGGAGTATTTGTTGTTATATTTCTTTACTTTTGCAGATGTAATATAGAGTTGTATTGTTCAATCAAAAAGTAAACGTTATCATTATGATACACAACGTAAAAGATATAGCCAAGAAGATTATTGCACAGGCAAATCCGGACTGTGGAGATATAATGACAAATATGAAATTGCAGAAATTGCTTTATTATATGCAGGGCTTTCATTTGGCATTCTTTGATGAACCCTTATTTCATGATGAGATTGAAGCATGGATGTATGGACCTGTTGTTCCTGCCGTGTATGAGGAATATAAAGCGTGCGGAAGTGCCGGATTAGATTTGAACCCAGATGAAGACATACTATCCTTGAATGAGGAAGAAGAGGATATGTTTAATCAGGTATATGAAGCATACGGTCAGTTCTCTGCGCTTAAACTTATGAATATGACGCATGCAGAAACTCCATGGAAGTCAACAGCTGTTGGTTATGGTAATGTCATATCAAAAGATAAGATCAAAGCCTATTTTTCCACACAGGTAGAAGCATAATGGTAAAGAGTAAATGCAAGGTAAAGAAACCCAATACAGATATTTCTATTGAGAAGAGAGCTTTGGGTGAATTGTCTATTGATTATCCGGTGTTTTGCTTTAGGTATTTTCAAAAAGAATGTTTAAAGTCGTGTTCTGAGTCACAAGTAAAAGATTTTTTTGACAGGCTGCAAAGACTTGGTGAACTGGGATGGAATACGATAAATGCAGGGAAAAGGCATGACTACGGCTGGGAAATGTTACCTGTAAAACAAATAAAGAAAACGCTTCCGCCGCTGATAACACCAGACATACCCAAATTGATGGTGTTTAGGTATAATAATGCCAACTATCCTTTTATCGCGCATAGAAATGGCAATATACTTCATGTCTTATTTATCGAAGCCAACTTCGGCGATGTCTATGACCACAAGACGAAATAGAACTACCCGCTTTCTTTGCTCACGGCGGGTCCAGATATTCCACAATGACACGCACCTGTTTCGGGGTAAGTATTTTCTGCCCGCGGTAGTAGCCGACGGCATAGAGCGAAGAGAGGAGGGCGCTATTGTGTTTAATCCATTTCTTCAGTTGCGAGCTGGCGGATCGAGGTGTGCTGTGTGGAAAATACAGCTGCCCTAATTCCTGAAGACCGTAGGTGCGCGGTCTGAACTGTTCGTTGTCGATCCTTGTATCTTTCATATTATCTGATGAGATATTAAAATATAAAAGTATGCATACTTTTGGGAAAAAGTATACATACTTTTCTCAAATAGTATGTATACTTTCTAAGTAAACAGGTTCCGATCAATACGCTTATACGCTGTGCGGACGGTCGCATTCCTTGATTACCTCTATCACCTTGGGCGTGTTCTTTTCGAACGTGGTCAGCGTGCGTGTTTCGCGTAGTACGCTTCCGGGGGTAAAGACAATGCGAGGCTTTTTAATCATGGCGGTGTCGAAGTCCTTTTCCAATTCACTACCCGTGCTACCCACAGCCAGTCGGAAGTTGCCAATCTCTCCGAACTGCACGATGCGCCCTGCCTTCAGGTTTTTGTCGAGCGTGAAGTTCATACGGTCCATCACTGCCTTCACGTCCGCGCTGGTCAGCGTACAGTTTTCCGAAATGTCATCACAGAGCTCATTGAAACTCACATAGCCGTTGTTCACCGCGTAGGCATAAAACTTCTTCGGCTTCGTCTCTTTGTCCTTACCGAGGTTCTTACGTTCAATCAATCTAAATTTCTGTGCCATATAAAATAGTGGAACAAGGGATAGGAAACCGGTGGTTTGTCTCCGGGTTCTGCCTTATTCCGCTGTCAAAGGTCGCATACGGGCAATCCATGCAGCCTACGAACCTGCATCATGATTGAACAATGTAGACTTAACGGTACATATAGCAGCTTTTTATATATTAGAGGTAAACATTGCAGCAGATGAAACTAACGATTAAGCAGGAAAACTTCTGTAATCTATATATGGAGACCGGCAATGCAACTGAGGCGTACCGGAGGGCGTACGACTGTGGCAATATGAAGTATGACACGATTGTAAAACGCGCAGGCGAGCTGCTGAACAACGGGGTGATTACGGGGCGGTTGGAAAAAATGCGCACCCAACTCAATGAGCAGAGCAACATCCGTAAACAGCAGATATTGGAAGAGCTTAAAGCGATGGCCTTCTCCGATATTGGCGATTTTGTAGAGTTCGACGGAACAACACTTGCAATCAAACCCTTCGAGGATCTAACCATCCCCCAGAGAAGGATGATTGAAGCTATCAAGAAAGGGAAATATGGTATAGAAATACGCCTGCATGGT
This sequence comes from Tannerellaceae bacterium, assembly GCA_036654795.1. Classification (GTDB taxonomy): domain Bacteria; phylum Bacteroidota; class Bacteroidia; order Bacteroidales; family Tannerellaceae; genus JAVVRI01. Next base: position 4,662 of record JAVVRI010000012.1, on the reverse strand, counting down.
AAAACCTTTGCCATAGATCGTATATGTAAGATGCTTGGCTTTGATGCTCCGATTATAATGGAGCAGAAGATAAATACCGGTTTTGAAGATATTCAAAAGGAAGAGCTTCAGGAGAGGTTGATGCGAATGTTGAAGAATGAACAACAAAATGATGCTCGGACGTTATCCGGAAGAATCGGTGATGCGTAACTGCTGTTCGGCTCAATTATATAATAAATTGTCGTATGATACCCGTATGATTCTGCGGAGCGGGAAGTATCAAGCGGTGTTTGATGGTGTCACCTTGCGGAGCGACAAGCAGAACCTTGCCGGTTGGAGCCTCGACCTTGCCCGGCAGGTGAGCTACTTCGGTGCCGGTGTAGGTGGTACCATTATCGGCTTCGGTGCATCTATGCTTGCCATGACGGACGACTTGTATAAGAGTCTTGAGGATGCCATGTCCGACACCAACAACGAAAAGGTCTGGTCGTGGAAACAGGGAACGCACGATTCCCGTATAGAAGGAAACTGTTGCTCCATCGACATCGGCACACGTTGGTCGGCTACGGACGTGCTGGGGCGCATGGAGGAGATGGGCAAGTATGACGAGATTATCCGTATTGCCGCCTTGGATGAAACCGATGAGTCCTTCTGTGAAGAAGTGCATACTACTGCATACTACCGGGAGCTGCGCGAAGAGACGGACGATAGTATCTGGTACGCAGAGTACATGCAGGAACCGATAGAGGCAAAAGGGCTGTTGTTTCCGAAGTCCGAACTCAATCGGTTCAAGCTGGCGGACATTGCTGGTAAGCAGCCGGACGGCGTTGTTGGTGCTTGCGACGTTGCCGATGAAGGAGACGATGACTTTTGCGCACCGTTTGCAAAGGTGTTCGGTACAAAGTATTTCATCACTGATGTTTTATTTACAAAGGATAATGTAGAGATCACCCAGCCCCGCCTGGCACGGATGATACTTGATACCCAATGTAATCGCATGCGTATTGAGTCGAATAACGGGGGGCGCATCTTCTCTATTAGTGTACGGAAGGAGGTTAGGGCAAATAAAGGCAGGTGTGATATACAAGCCATACCTACGACCGCCAACAAGGCTTGTCGTTTTATTATGCAAGCAGGATGGATAAAGACACATTGCGTCTTCCTTGATGAATCGGAGTACAAGAAGGGATCGGACTATGATCGGTTTATGAAAGGACTTACCGGTTACAAGAAGGAAGGTGGCAACAAGCATGATGATGCACCTGATGGTGTAACCATACTCGCGGAATTGGTCGCATCCATGGGATTGAGGGGAAATGGTGGAGGCCAAGTGTCAAAGGGGCCAATAATCCGGTAATGATTTGGCGCGGCATATATTTTAGAAGAAAAGTATATGCCGGACATAGCAACCATTTTACAGGAGCCCGACTTTAAGAAAGTCGCCGAGACATTGTGCCAGGATACCATCGAAGGAAGGGAGCAGGAAGTTTACCTCAAAGAGTATAACGGGGATCGCACTCGCCGAGAAGCGTCAGTTGGCAATAGAGAGGATAAGCAAATCGATGTTTATTCCGATACAGAGTCTGAAATAGATGAGAATGGGAAGGAAAGAGCCAAAAAGATAGGGACTGATACCGTTCCTGTTGCCCGTATCCATACCAATATCCCAAAAAAGATAGTCCGGACTGCTGTCGCCTTTTTATTCGGGGGAGATATGAACATATCCTTCATTGAAGATAACGACGGCACAGAGTATTTCCGGACGATAGTTGAGAAGAAGTTGAAGATGAAAGCCGTCTTTAAAGAGTTTGCCCGAACGGTGATGGTTGAGACGAAAGCAGCCTTGATATTCTATCCCAAGGAGGTAATTACTACTTCCGGACTAGTTGTAGAGCTCCGTGTCCGTATGCTCAGTCAAAAGAACGGAGAGTTCTACCCACACTTCGACGATTTCGGGGATATGGATGCTTTCACCCGAAAGTACAAATCCGTAAATCCGGATGATGCAAAAGAGCACGATTATGTTTGGATACAGACAGCTGAACAAAATATCACTTCTGTAGATATGAGCGGCACCTGGGTCACAACAACGGAACCAAACGTCTTTGGAAAGATAGCTGTGGTCTATGCAGAACAGGAGTTGCCAGAGTGGGAAGATGTGGTGGATGCTATGGATGCGCTGGAGACACGTTTCTCGCGCTTGCACGACACGAACGATTATTACTCCGAGCCTACATTGAAGACATTCGGAGATACGAAGCTGCCAAAGAAGAACAGCGTAGGAAAGCATATTGAATTTTCAACGGAATTTGATGAGCTTAATTGCAAGATGATTCATGGTGATGCTGAGTACCTGACTTGGAACCAGGCTCCCGAATCGATGAAGTTGGAGATTGATGTATTGATCAACGAAATATTCTCCGGCACATCTACCCCGAACCTTTCTTTCGAGAACCTGAAGAGTGTGGGCAACATCACCGGTATTGGCATGAAGTTTATGTTTATGGATGCTTTCATCAAAGCGATGGAGAAGATGGAGATATTCGAACCTGCCGTTCAGCGAGCTGCCCATATCATTATTGCCGGTATAACAAATATCTGTGATCCGGGTATGGCTGGGCAGTTCGAAGAGAACGATGTGGAGATAACATTTGGTTCCGTTCTTCCGGACGACCTGCGTGAAGAGATGGAGGTGTTACAGATAGCCAACGGCAACAAGCCGATCAATGCACGCCGTACCGTAACCGCCCGTTCCCGCTTTACGAAGGATGTAGACGAGGAAATGAAGCTGATTGAGGCTGAAGACAAAGCGGAAGCTGGTAGTAAGAACCCGCTCGGTAGCACCTTTATGCAATAAGCCTTATGCCTGAACTATCCTTCTACGAGCGCCAGCACATTCAGAAGATCCTGATCCAACAGGGAGCCATAGGTAACATCTACAATGCTTTTGCCCGAGAAATATCCGGGCATCTGCGTAAGTGGACGGATACCGGCAAGCCGAATGTGTGGGTAAGGAATGCCAACATAGAGAAAGGTGTAGACAAGGCGCTGATTGATCTGCAAGTCGATCTGCTGAATAATCTGTCGAGCTTCGGTATGGATGCTTGGAAACGTAGCCAGACAAAGAATGATGACATCGTAAAGCAGTACATTCAGGGTATGAGCGTTTCATCGGTTGCAAAGGAAGGCATGTTCTATCGTAACCAAGAGGCGTTAAAGGCTGCACAGAACCGGATAGACAAAGGTATGGATCTGTCGGCCAGGGTGTGGAATATTGTAGACGGAACCAAAGCACAGGTAGAAATGTATCTGGGTAGCGGTCTATCCGTTGGTCGTCCTGCCGGTGGTATCAGTCAGGACATGCGGCAGCTGCTCCATGATCCGGACAGACGTTTTCGCCGGGTGCGTGATGAGAGCGGGAAGCTCAAACCGTCAGCGCCCATGGCGGACTATCACCCCGGGCAAGGTGTGTACCGCAGCAGCTATATGAACGCCTTACGTTTGTCATCTACCGAAACAAATATCAACTACCGGCAGGCGGATCACGACCGCTGGCAGAAGATGGACTTTGTACTGGGGATAGAAATAAAGCGGTCGGCCAACAACAAGGGTCCGTGTAAGGTGTGCGATGCGATGATTGGCAAATACCCGAAGGAGTATGTCTTTACAGGCTTCCATTTCAACCGAAACTACAATCCGGAGCTGTACTTTATAGACTTTTTTTTATTGCTTTTATCAAAGAACTTGCCAAAGGATGTGCAATCCAATACAGTCTTCTTTATACCCCTTTTATTAACACAAATATGAATACCTTTTTTTGATTCCGCAAGAAAAGGAAGAAATATTTTTGTGATTTCATTTTGTTGTTCTATTTTTGCAGTATGTGGAAAGAGAAATTAGGAAATTATTTGATTGACGTGTCAAAGTACATCTTTACTGGTGTAGTGGTTGCATCGTTGTTTAAGGACATGGAGGATAACAAATGGCTAATCTATGGTCTTGGGTTTACCTCTTCGATCTTGGCTTTGATAGTAGGATTAATATTAACAAATAAGAAAAAGGAGAATAAGTAATGGGAGCTATATTAGGATTCGCCGTAATTGGCATACCTTGTGCCATATTTCTGATCTATTGCCTTACGCCTTCGGGTAGACTATGGCTCAAGTCCAATCACATGATTTGATAAATGATTAAGCTCCCATAGGAGCGACTTTATATGAAGTCCATCGGTTAATTCCGGTGGACTTTTTTTATGCCCGGAAAATTCTTTTCCCTTTTATATTTTAAATAGAAAACAAACATTTAAGCGTATGACAATTTTAGAATTAATTATCGCGGCATGTAAAGCGAAGGGAGTGCCCGAAAAGTATGCAGAACGTATCCAGAAGACGTTCAAGATTGAAAAGGCAGAAGGGATAGAAGCTTTTGTGGATATGTTCAAGGATAATATCCTATCGGCCATCACCGAAGCGGAGCAAGCAGCACAGCAGACGGCTCAAGCTGCCGCTGTAGCAGACTGCAAATTACGGTGAAACGTGAAATAAGGAGGTGCTTTACGAGATTTTTCCGGAAAAATGGGCTGTCGACTGAGTTTCCAGTGCATTTTTCCGAAAAAATGAGCTGTCGACCGAGTTTCCAGTGCATTTTTCTGGAAAAATGGGCTGTCGACTGAGTTTCCAGTGC
>JAVVRI010000011.1:9502-26210 GCA_036654795.1 Tannerellaceae bacterium | reverse complement strand
CAGAGCGACAAATAGATGGAGGTGTGAAACGTGGAATATTAATTCTAAAATCCGTGTTGAATAAACTGACAATTGTTGCCGAACTCTTCTGTATGGATCAAGAGCAGCTACTCTCGCAAATTCTGCTTGACAACCGGAGGTTGAAGGCTATGAGGGAGCTCGCTCAAATTGCATAAAAAATACTTCCGAAACTTGAGTAAGTTCAAATTCATCGTCCGATTCATTGATCCTCCCCTTTTCCTTATTTGATAGCAGCTTCGCGCAGGATATCAACCAGAATGGGGCGGACGCCACTTACAAAGCACTCCACGGCAATCACCATCAGGATAAGCCCCATCAGACGCATCATAACATTATTTCCCGTCTCACCCAGCAACTTGATCAGTCGGGTGGAGGCACGAAGGATAAGGAAGGTGATGAAATAGACCAGAGCTATTATCCCAATCAACAGTCCTTTCTTTGTAAGCGTGTTGGCATCATCCATCAGCATGATGCCGTTAGCAATGGCACCGGGACCACAAAGCATGGGAATAGCCAACGGAGTGATGGAGATGTCATTCACATACGTTTTCACCTCTTCCTCCTTCAATTTGGCTTTGGCGTAACGGGCTTGAAGCATATCGTAACCGATCGTAAAAATAATAAAACCACCCGCTATACGGAAACCGTTAGTAGAGATACCGAAAAACTTGAAAAGGAACTGTCCTGAAAAAGTAAAAACCATCAAGGTGATAAACGACACGATAGTAGCTCGTTTCACAATCGTCTTACGCTCACTCTCCTCCATGCCATTGGTCATGGTTAGGAACACAGGCATCGTACCCAACGGGTTGGTTAGGGTGAAGAACGAAGTAAAGCAAAGCAAGGCAAAAGGCAACAAGTTATCCATCATAATGAATTATATTATGCGTTTAAAAATTTATTAAGTTCTTTATTCAACTGCTTCTGTCCGCTGGTTTTGTCTCCATGAATGCAAGGGCCGGTTACGCAGCCACCCTCGCAGGCCATCACCTCAATAAATTGAGCCGGTGCTTTTCCTGTCTTAGCGTATGCACGCAGCAGCGCTACATTCTTTTTAGTCAGGTTAGACACCTGAACAGCTTGGACGCTTTCATCTTTCAGATAGGTCTTTACTGCATTAATTACGCCCCCACTCTGGGCAAACCCATGTGCTTCGCGTACGGAATTATAGAGTACCGAAAAAGGCTTTGCTTCGTCAAACTTAATATCCATACCCGCCAACACAGAAGCAACCTCTTCAAACGTCAAGGTAAAGTCCACACAACCGTCCAGTTTCACCTCTTTACGCTTGGCTACGCAAGGACCGACAAACACGATCTGAGCGTCCGGATATTTCTCCTTCACAATACGCGCCGTATAATACATAGGCGAACCTGTAGAAGAAACATATTTTTTCAGATCCGGGATATGCTTATCGACCAATTGCATATAGGAAGGGCAGCAACTAGTGGTCATAAACGGTTGCCCTTCGGCTAATTTCTCTTTCAGTTCCGCGGCTTCGTGGCTAGTGGTCATCATTGCTCCTTGTGCCACCTCGACTACCTCTAGGAAACCAAGAGATTTGATGGCTCCGTAGACTTGCTCGACCGGGGCACTATATTGCGACAAGATAGAAGGAGCCACGATTGCAACCATCGGATCACCATTACGCAAGCGCTGCAGAATGTCGAACACTTGCGATATTTCAAAGACAGCACCAAAGGGACAGGCATTGATACACTTACCACAATAGATACATTTTGATTCATCAATATGCTCCACTCCATACTCGTCTTTACTGATAGCCTTTACCGGACACACCTCTTCGCAAGGGATAGGAATATAGACAATGGCATGATAAGGACAATTTTGATGGCATTTACCGCAACTGATACAGCTTTCGTGATCAATCTCAGCTTGTCCGTTTTTTTTAAAGTGAATGGAATCTTTCGGACAGTTTATGTAACAATTACGCGCTACGCAACCACGGCAAAGATTCGTGATTTCATAATTCACCTGTACACAGGAAGAACAGGCCTCGTCCACAACGCACATCAAGTTATTTTTCTTATTTTCCGTACGTAGCAAGGCGCGCTTGGCGTATTCGGAAAGAGGAGTCAACTCGTCCACCTCGTCAGACATATCGAAACCCAACAAGGGAAGTATCTTATACTTCCATACCGCCCGCTCCTTATGGACGCAGCAGCGACCAATCACCTTTGATTTTCGAGGACTCAAGCCTATGGGAAGACGATCTATTTCGTCCAGCAGACGGTTTTCTTTCCAGAGTTTCACTAACTTCGCCAGCAATCCGTGACGAACAATCATTACGTTGTTGGTAAATGCCATATTTTATAGTTTATTTGTATTTTTGATACAAATATACGTGATATGTTTCAGAATGTAACACATAACAGGCAACAAAAAATAATAATTGTTGCTATTCAGAGAAAAGCTCTTGCACAACTACTGCCGCACTATACACATCGCCCCCAAAGGGAGGATTCAGTTTGGCCAGTTTCAATTCAACACCCGTTAATTGAGGAAAATGATGCTTCAATGAATGAAGAATACGACCGGCCACGTGCTCCAACAGTTTGGAAGGTACGGCCATCTCTTCTTTAACTAGAGCAAAAACAGTTGCGTAATTAATTGTGTCGTCCAAATCATCCGTATCCATTGCCCTTTCAAGCGGTGCAGAAAGAGTTAGATCTATGATAAAATTATTTCCTACACGCGTCTCTTGTGGCATAACGCCATGATAAGCATAAAACTTCATCGATGCTAATTCTATTTTTGTTGTCATATTACATTAGTTTGTTAAACTTTAAATTAACAAATAAAAAGTAGGTCAAGTCCGACCTAATGAATAGAAACGAACTTGACCAATATCTTGAGATTATAAATAGTGTACTGATTAAATCTCGGCGGTAAAGATAAACAAATGGCGTGAGAACTTTATGCTTGAAGTGCTACTTTTATATCTGATTATTCCCGGAATAATTAATTTTCTCCAGTTAGGACGTTACGAAATCAACACATTTAACGAAAAAGTCTCAGAACTTCCATAAAACCAAGTAGCACCATCGTTCGTCCAAAAGTCCTACTTCACTTGCAATCCAAACTGTTAAAATCCAAGGAAATAATTCTATATTCAACTATTATTCCGTTATTTGCAAAATAGACTCTATTTTATGGATACTAAAATTAACGAATAATATGAAAACTGGATATATATCCGCTTGTCTCCTTACCATGTTAGTGCTTTGTTCATCTTGCATACAAGATGAACCGCTCAATCCGGAAAGTGACATCTTGTCTTTTTCTATACCTAGCAACATCGCATTTAGTGAAGCAATGATCAATCAGAGTGCAAACACCATCACTGTTTTCGTAAAGGAAAATGCAGATTTAAGTCAGGTGACGGCTACTGTGACCACCAATGAAACCTCCGTAGTCAGTCCACAGTCCAACGCGACTGTCGATTTTACAAAGCCTGTTATTTACACTGTAACGGCAGAAGACAAGGTGCACACCAGAGATTACACCGTGACGCTCATTCCCATGACGAAAGATGTATTTACTTCATTAATGTTGAAGTTCAACTTCGACACTTGGACGGTCAGTTCACAAAATTACGCCACGCCACATCAAGTACTCGATTTGGTCAAGTTTAATATATTTTCGACCAGCAACGAAGGAGTGTCACTTTATCAACAATTGGCTACACCCGCTCTTTTCCCAACTCATCCCATTCAGCGTAACGGAGGTTTTGCCGCAGAGATGGTCACGCAAAAAGGGCCAGGCAACATCTTGAACATACAATATATACCGGTTATAGCCGGTTGCGTTTTTACAGGGACAATGAATTTGCTGAACGCACTGAAAGATCCGCTGACAGCAACACAGATGGGGCAAGCTTTCTTTCAAAAGCCATTGCGCATGAAAGGTTTGTATAATTACAAGGCCGGAACGGGCGATTATATTGGTCCGGATGGCAAGGTCAAGCCCGGCGTAAAAGACTCGTGCGCCATTTACGCAGTATTTTATAAGACAGACGATCAGGTGAAGATTCTGGACGGAACAAACATTCGCTCGCACCAGAACGTTGTCTCCTTGGCCATGATGCCAAACCGCTCCTCTACTCCCGGGAACGAACTCGTGCCTTTTGACATTCCTTTCCTCCCGGTAAATCCGATAGAAATAGACTTTCATAAATACACCTACAAACTGGCACTCATCTTTTCTTCCAGCTTTTGGGGAGACCGCTATGAGGGGGTATATGGCAGTAAGTTAATTATTGATGATGTAGAAATAGAAACAGAAGATAAATAGGAGATAAACAAAATGAAAAGAATAATAACCATACTCGTAGTTTTAGCAATCCTACTTCCGTTTGCCAATTCGACATGCCTTGCGCAACAATTTGCACGTAACTGGGAATCAAAAGTATTTATCGGCTATAACTTAGGAGGCACTACGCCCCTACCCCTGCCGGCTGAGATTCGAAAGGTCAATTCATGGAGTCCGGGTTTCTCCGGAACCGTAGCTTTCCACATCAGCCACTGGCTCACGCCCAAATGGGGGCTGACCACTGGATTGGCTATCGACCTGAAAGGAATGGCTATCAGCGCAGACGTAAAATACATGAATACCAGCCTGGTTGTTGGCGAAGGAGCGCAAACAGGGACATTCTCTGGTACATTTTCAGGAAAAAACAACACGACGGTGAGAAACGCCTATCTGGTACTGCCTGTACTAGCGGCCTATCGCCTATCGCCTACTTGGACGTTTCGTTTGGGCGGATACATTGCTACGCAACAAAACGCTAAGTTCGAAGGAGATGCTTCGGACGGATACATACGTAATGGTGGACCAGCTGGCGACCGAATCAATATTGATCGCGCTACCTTCGACTTCTCCGAACACATCCGTAAGGTAGACGCCGGACTGATGGCTTCCGCCGACTGGTTTTTTACAGATAAGATGGCGCTGACCGGACAATTATCTTGGGGGCTTGTGCCTATCTTTCCTTCCGATTTCAACGGCATTCCCTATAAGATGTATAACGTTTACTTGATGCTCGGATTGGCGTATAAACTGTAAAGAGACTGCCCCTCAATTCAAGATCGGCGAACCGATAAAAAAACTCCCTGTATGAATAGTAGAAACTATCGATACAGGGAGTTTATGTTTATTATTGGTGTTCCTGACGCAACAGGTCGTTTACGGTCTTAACCGGGTTGAATGTTTCAATAGGAACTTCAACAAAGATCGTGTTCCAGTTACTCATGGCACCGTTCCATAGACCGGGCAATTCCAATGCCTTCAGATCGCGACCGTCTTTGCTCTTTAGTGAGATAAAGCCAGTGTTCTTGTCTACAAAGTCAGGCAGGTTATACTGTTTGCCCGTATGATCCTTCAAAGCGCAAACCAAGTCTACAGGATTAAAGTGAGTACCTTGTTCGAACATCGCCTTCTTGGCGGGATCGTTCAGGTCAATTTGTGAGCTTTCAAGCACTTGTAGCGAAATTGTGCCGTCCGAGTTGAGTGCAAGGAAAGGACCACCACCGGGTTCGCCAGCATTCTTCACCATACCGCATACACGCAATGGGCGTAACAGTTTGTTTTTAATGTAAAGAATCAGTTCGGCATCTTCGAGGAGTTTAATATTCGCATTTTTAATGCAGAGATCATGCTGTAGGAAGTGGATCATCTCTTCAATCTGACTATGGGAATAACGACCACTTTCTATCAACGTCAGGTAATTAAATATCTTTTCCTGAATGGTAACCAGCACACCGGCAATCACCTTTTTAAACATCACGGTGGAGCATTTGAAACTGTCCGGCACCACGTTGTCAATATTTTTCACAAACACAACGTCAGCTTTAACATCATTCAAGTTTTCGATCAGCGCACCGTGTCCACCGGGACGAAACAACAACTTACCGTTCTTGTCACGGAAAGGATTATTTTCCATATCGGCTGCGATTGTGTCGGTACTAGGCTTCTGGGCACTAAAGGAGATGTCATATTTTACAGAGAACTTTTCTTCATAATATTCCTTCTGCTCGGCTACCAGTTTTTCGAAAAAGGCTTGATGTTCGGGAGAAACAGTAAAATGAATATTCACCTCTCCGGCATTGTTTTTAGCATACATGGCGCCTTCCGCCAGATGCTCCTCCATCGCTGTACGTACCTTTTCTGGATACGTATGAAACAACAGCAGTCCTTTTGGCAACTGACCGTATTTTAATCCTTTTTCCTCCAGCAGGTTGGCTACAACCGCTTTATATTCTCCAGCAGCCAGCAAAGCCGGGATATCTTTACTTTCATTTTCAAGGCAAACAGCATTCAGCGCATCATAGAAGGCAAAACGAGCGATGTCGGCAAAAAACTTCTTTTCAAAATCATTCGTCGGTACGCTATAATCGGCTGACAAAAACTCATATAAGTTTTTAAACATACGGCTGGCTGCACCCGAGGCAGGTACAAACTTTACTATCTTCTTATTACGAGCCAAGTAAGCATCCCAAGCATTCATATAGACAGCCTGCTTATCCTGTGGAATCAACATAATCCCCTTTTCTACAGAGGCAGAGGATGCTATCTCCAAATAAGGAAACCCTTTAACGAAACAAGCCAACTGGTCATTGATCTGCTTTTCGCTGATCCCTTTAGCAGCTAACTGTTCCATGTCTTTTGTTGTAAACATAGTATTTGTATTTAATATTAATAATGTGCTATTGTTAATAATAGATGTATCATGCAAATGTATAAAATAACCATCACAAAGCTGTTTTTATTCCAATAAAAAAGATACTTTTACAGCAAGTTTTACCGCTTGTCCGCTAGGGGCAGTAAAAAAGATAGATAACTATGGATACACAGGAATTCTTTACGAAAGAGGAGAAGAAAGAATTCTTCTCCAAATACAAGCAGTTACTGCACAATTTGTTCTTTTTCATCGAAAAAGAGGACATCCACAAGATGCGTTCCTTAATGCAACGGATTGTGCCACTCGATTGCTATGGAAGAGATAAAAACGGAATTAACGGTTTGTTGAGAAACATAGATACAGCCCTCATTGCTACTTCTGAAATAGGACTGAAGCGTACCTCCGTCATCGCCCTCCTGCTATACCGTCCGGTGCTTAAAAAGATCATCACCCTTGAAGAGGTGGAGCGGACATTCGATGCCGACGTATCCCTCATCATCAGCCGTTTGCTAAAGACGGCTGATCTTTATGCACGCAATACGTCCGTCAATTCGGAAAACTTCCACCGCCTACTCTTCTCTTTTGCAGAAGATGTACGCGTGATTCTGATCATGATTGCCGACCGCCTCTGCTTGATGCGTCTGGGCAAGCAGTTCAAAGAAGAGGAAGACCGCATCAAACTGTCCATGGAGGCGGCTTATCTATACGCACCACTGGCACACCGACTGGGACTTTACCAGATCAAAAGTGAGTTGGAAGACCTTTCTCTGAAATATACCGATCGCAAACAGTACAATTTCATCAAACAGAAATTGAACGAAACAAAGCGCTCCAGAGATGCCTATATAGAGGAGTTTATCACTCCAATCAAGCAGAAACTAACTGCCGCCGGTTTCCAATTCGAAGCAAAAGGGCGCACCAAGTCCATCCACTCCATCAACAATAAGCTAAATAAGCAACAAGTAGAGTTTGAGGGAATTTACGACCTCTTTGCCATTCGTATCGTACTGGACACACCGCTGGAAAAGGAACGTTCGGACTGTTGGCAGGTGTATTCCATCATTACAGACATGTACCAGCCCAATCCGAAGCGGATGAAAGACTGGATATCCATCCCCAAAAGTAATGGGTATGAAAGTCTGCACATCACGGTTATGGGGCCGTTCAGAAAATGGGTGGAGGTACAGATACGTACCCGCCGCATGGACGAAGTTGCCGAACGAGGACTGGCAGCCCACTGGAAATATAAAGGGGGAAAGGAAGAAAACGGCTTAGATGAGTTTCTTGGCACCGTACGCGCCGCCTTGGAAACAACAAGCATCAACCCGCTCGACCTGATGCAGAACTTCAAAATGGATCTGTACAAAGACGAAATTTATGTATTTACCCCCACCGGTGAATTGCTAAATCTGCCCAAAGGGGCTACCGTGCTCGACTTTGCCTTCTCCATCCATACCAAGTTGGGAAGCAAATGCGTTTCAGCAAAGGTGAACAATAGGAATGTTCCCATCAAGTATGTGTTGCAAAGTGGCGACACGGTGTCGGTCATCACCAGCCCGTCACAAACGCCGAAACCAGACTGGCTGAACTACGTCATCACCTCGAAAGCACGCGTCAAGATCAAGCAGGCACTCCGCGAAGAGACCTCAATGAATGTAGATTTCGCCAAAGAATTATTACAACGCCGCTTCAAGAACCGAAAGATTGAGGTAGACGAGCCAATCCTGATGCGCTATATTAAGAAAAAAGGATTTAAAACCGTCACCGACTTCTATCTGGAGATAGCCAACGAGCGCTTGGATCCCAACAACGTAATAGACGACTACATAGAACAGGAGCGAAAGGAAAGAGAGGGCGACCATCCCGAAGTGCGCAGCGCAGGCGACTTCATAACAACCACCGAAGTGGAGCAAATATCCACCAATCAGGATGTGCTGGTGATTGATCATAACCTGACCGGAATTGAATATAAACTAGCCAAATGTTGCAACCCGATATATGGAGACGAAGTGTTTGGCTTTGTCTCAACACAAGGAATCAGGGTGCATCGTATGGACTGTCCCAATGCGCAGGAGATGTTCAGCCGCTTCGGCTATCGCATCATCCATGCCAAATGGAGCGGAAAGGGAAATAACGGTTATGTCGTCAACCTACGTGTGATTGGACGCGATGATCTGGCAATCGTGACCAACATCACCTCCGTGATCAGCAAAGAGGATGGCGTAACACTCCGTTCGATCAACATCGATTCGGTAGACGGCCTCTTTCAGGGTAACTTTGCCGTTCTGGTGCGCGACACGACCGTCCTCAACATTCTCACAAAAAAGATCAAGACTGTCAAAGGAGTAAAGACCGTAGAAAGAATGAATTCCTGACAGATCTGAGTCCAAATAACATAATCAATATACTGTGTATTAATAAAAAGGATCGGATCTTTTGTCCTACAGCCTATATACTATTATACTTTTGAGCCAGCCCAAAAGTATAATTAGAGTAATGCTTTGAGCTAAAAAGTGGTATAGAAAGTACTAAACAGTTCGAATGAATGTATTACAAGATTCAATCCATCTGTTTTAAGCTTTAAACTTATTTTTGGTGCGGTTACCCTGTAATTATACATTGAATATACCTTATATTGAAAATAAATACCTACTTTTGTGCTCTAAAACATTAAAGTTACTAGACACAATGACTGCAACGAAACGATTGAGACGTGCTTTAGTCTCTGTTTATCACAAAGAGGGACTGGACGAGATATTAAAAATGCTTCACGCTGAAGGCGTTAACTTTGTATCAACCGGAGGGACACAAACTTTTATTGAATCGTTAGGTTTACCTTGCGATGCCGTGGAAGATCTGACCGGTTACCCTTCTATTTTGGGTGGACGCGTAAAGACGTTGCATCCGAAAGTATTCGGAGGAATCCTGACTCGCCGCGACAATGAAATGGACAAGGCGCAGATTGCAGAATACGAAATTCCGGAAATCGACCTCGTAATTGTAGACCTCTACCCCTTCGAAGAAACAGTAGCTTCAGGTGCAGAAGAACAAGCAATTATTGAAAAGATAGATATAGGCGGCATCTCGCTCATACGGGCAGCAGCCAAAAACTTTAACGATGTGGTTATCGTTGCTTCGAAGAAACAATACGCACCTCTGCTGGAACTATTGCAGAATAAAGGAGGCGAAACGACATTGGAAGAGCGGAAATGGTTTGCCAAAGAGGCATTCGCTGTATCCTCCGGCTACGACAGTGCCATCTTTAACTATTTCGATGATCGTCAAGGCACGGCCTTCCGCGCAGCGGAAAACGATGCCAAGCCGCTTCGTTATGGCGAGAACCCACACCAGAAAGCTCAATTCTTCGGTAAATTCGAAGCAATGTTCGAACAGTTGCATGGAAAAGAAATCTCCTACAACAATCTACTGGATATTGACGCAGCCGTAACGCTGATTGGTGAATTTGATGAACTGACATTTGCCATCCTGAAGCATAACAATGCTTGTGGTATTGCTTCACGCCCCACAGTGCTGGAAGCATGGGAAGACGCATTAGCCGGTGACCCCGTTTCTGCCTTTGGTGGCATCCTAATTACAAACACATTGGTGACTAAGGCTGTAGCCGAAGAAATCAACAAGATATTTTTCGAAGTTATTATTGCTCCGGATTATGACACGGACGCTCTGGAAGTACTGATGCAGAAGAAAAACCGCATCGTCCTGATACAGAAAGAAGCCAAAACATGTCCGATGCAATTCCGCTCCTTACTGAACGGCGTGTTGATGCAGGAAAAAGACCTTAGCATTCAAACAGCCAACGATCTGGAGTCCATGACAGACAAACGGCCGAACACGCAAGAGGTGGAAGATCTGCTCTTTGCCAACAAATTGGTAAAGAACAGTAAGTCCAACGCCATAACATTGGTGAAGAACAAACAACTTTGCGCCAGTGGCATCGGACAAACGTCTCGTGTGGATTCACTCAAACAAGCTATTGAAAAGGCTGCCTCTTTTGGTTTCGACCTTAAAGGTGCCGTTATGGCTTCTGACGCATTCTTCCCTTTCCCTGATTGCGTGGAGATAGCAGCCAATGCAGGTATTACCGCTGTCATTCAGCCGGGAGGTTCTATTAACGACAAACTCTCTGTTGCTTATTGCAACGAGCATGGTTTAGCTATGGTAAAGACGGGAATCCGTCACTTTAAACACTAATGTTTTAAATACAAAACGAACAATGGGATTATTCTCTTTCACTCAAGAAATAGCCATAGATCTGGGTACCGCAAACACCATTATCATCAGTAATGGTAAGATTGTAGTAGATGCTCCTTCGGTTGTTGCTTTGGACAGGCGTACAGACAAAGTACTGGCTGTAGGTGAGAAAGCACGACAGATGCATGGGAAGACGCACGAAAACATTCGTACAATCCGCCCACTCCGCGATGGGGTAATTGCGGACTTTTATGCTGCTGAGCAGATGATGCGCGGCATGATAAAAATGATGAGCACGAAGAGTCGTTGGTTCTCTCCCTCCCTTCGAATTGTGATTTGCATACCCTCCGGCAGTACGGAAGTAGAGATACGCGCCGTGCGCGACTCAGCAGAGCATGCCGGTGGACGCGATGTGTACATGATATACGAACCAATGGCCGCAGCCATCGGGATTGGCATCGATGTGGAAGCACCCGAAGGTAACATGATTGTAGATATAGGCGGCGGAACAACTGAGATTGCTGTTATATCGCTGGGCGGAATCGTATCAAACAAATCAATACGTATCGCCGGTGACGACCTAACGGCCGACATCATGGAATATATGCGCCGCCAGCACAACGTAAAGGTAGGCGAGCGTACGGCTGAACAGATCAAGATACATGTAGGCTCAGCGTTGACATCGCTTGAGAATCCTCCTGAAGACTTTATTGTGCATGGACCGAACCAGATGACTGCCCTTCCGATGGAAGTGCCGGTCTCTTATCAGGAGATTGCACACTGTCTGGAAAAATCAATTTCGAAGATGGAAGCAGCTATTCTGAGCGCGTTGGAACAAACTCCTCCGGAATTGTATGCAGACATCGTACACAATGGTATCTATCTGGCCGGCGGCGGTGCTTTGATGCGTGGATTGGACAAACGTCTGACCGACAAAATCAACATCCCGTTCCATATCGCAGAAGATCCATTACACGCTGTGGCAAAAGGTACGGGGGTCGCATTGAAGAATATAGATAAATTTAATTTCCTCATTCGTTAATTTGGTATCTTATAACTCTATATGCGTAAACTGCTTGATTTTCTAGTAGGGCAGAGGCATTGGTTTCTGTTTATATTACTTGAGATTATTTCGTTGATGTTGATTTATCGTAACAACACGTATCAACGCAATATTATCTTTAGTTCGGCGAATGTAGTGACGGGACATCTTACGTCCTTGGCTACTTCGGTGACCTCCTACTTGAGTCTGAGAGAAACGAATAAAGAGTTGCTCGAACGAAATGGCGAATTGGAAATGCAGTTATTGGATCTGCAGGATCAGATGGAGAGCATGCTGGCCGATACGGTAGTCTTTGCGGGCTTTGTGCCGGACTCCACCGAACGGTTCTCGTATAGCTTTACGACGGCCGAAGTGGTCAGCAACAGCGTAACACATCTGTTCAACTATATTACGGTAAACAAAGGAAGAAAAGATGGAATCACTCCCGATATGGGAGTGGTGTCCGAACGGGGAGTGGTAGGGATTGTATCAACAGTATCCGACCATTTTTCCGTTGTTATTCCCTTACTGAATCCGAAGTTCCGGTTAAGTTGTAAAGTAGCCGGCAGCAGTTATTTTGGTTCGATGACATGGACAGGACATGATGCCCAATATGCCAACTTGGAGCAATTGCCGCGCCACGTGGAGTTTAAGGCGGGAGATGCAATTCTAACAAGTGGTTATTCAGCTGTCTTTCCGGCAGGTATTATTGTTGGCTCTGTCTCCTCTTTCCAAAAGCAACATGACGACAACTTCTATTCATTAGAGGTTAAACTGGCTACTGACTTCACAAACTTAAAGAATGTCCGTATCATAAAGAATTTCCATCAGACAGAGCAGGTGGATGTAGAATTGGAGGCAAAGAAAAATGATTAATAATTTACTACGCGGACTATTCTATTTTGTGGTGTTTGTGTTGATACAGGTTTTGATACTGAACAACATTTACTTCCTACGCATTGCTACGCCCTTTCTATATCTCTATTTCATTATTAAACTGCCGGTAGGGACGTCGCAGACGCAAGTTGTGTTCTTCTCCTTCCTAATCGGTTTGGTAATAGACACCTTCTCGAACACACCGGGCATGCACGCAGCAGCTTGTACGCTGGTCGGCTTCTCCCGACAATCACTGATCAATTTTCTTTTCGGCAAAGACTTGCCTGACGGCATTTACCCTTCCTATAAAACATTCGGTCACGGAGGATTTTTACGTTACGTATTGGCGTTCGTGTTTTTACAGCACATGACGCTGTTTATGATCGAATCGCTTACCTTCTTCGACCCGTTGTTCTTGTTCATCCGCATTCTGGCGAGTACGGTTATGACAACGTTGATTATCTGCACAGTAGAGGCGTTTAACCTGGAATCACAGAAAAGTGGAGACTAACATAAAGTACACACTCGAAAACAGACGCTACGTCATTGGAGGTGCTGTAGTGATACTGATATTCATCTTTATAGTCCGTTTATTCTTCCTACAGATTGTAGACAGCGACTATAAAGCATGGGCGGACAGCAACGCCTTCCTGAAAAAGACTTTGTATCCTTCGCGCGGCATGCTATATGATCGCAACGGAAAGTTACTCGTCTATAACCAGCCAGCCTACGACGTGATGTTGATCATGCGCGAAATACAGCCATTCGACACGCTAGACCTCTGTAACATTCTTGGCATCAAACAGCAACAGTTCGTAAAGCGCATTGCCGACATTAAGAACAGACGCCTCAATCCGGGATACTCCTCGTACGTGCCTCAGGTATTTATGAACCAACTTTCCGCTCAAGAATACGGCGTGTTACAGGAAAAACTATATAAGTTCCCGGGCTTCTACATACAGAATCGTACCATTCGTGAATACGAATGTCCTTTCGGAGCCCACGTATTGGGCAACATTGGCGAGGTAAACCGCCGGGATTTAGAGAAAGACCCCTACTACGTGCAAGGCGACTACTCAGGTCGTTCAGGCGTAGAGCGCTCTTACGAAGAACAACTGCGCGGAGTAAAAGGGGTAGAGATCCTGCTACGCGATGCGCATGGCCGCATCAAAGGACGTTACGAGGAGGGAAAGCACGACGTGGCGCCCATATCCGGGAAAAACCTGAAGCTATCTATCGACGCCGAATTGCAAGCTTATGGGGAACAACTAATGAACAACAAACTGGGCGGCATCGTCATGATTGAGCCGGAGACAGGCGAAGTGCTTTGCATGGTTTCCGCACCCAGCTTCGATCCCAGCATCATGGTCGGACGGCAACGGGGCAAAAGCCACTCCATGCTGGCTAAAGATCCCAACAAACCGCTTTTCGACCGTCCGCTGATGGCTTGCTATCCTCCAGGCTCAACGTTCAAACCGGCACAGGGGCTGGTATTCCTTCAAGAAGGGGTGATTACACCACAGACGCAGTATACTTGCTTCCATGGTTATCCTTTGCGAGGCGGCAAGCCGGCCTGTCATCCTCATGGCTCGCCACTCAATCTGGTTGCGGCATTAGCTACTTCCTGCAACGCTTATTTCTGCTGGGGACTACACGACATGTTAGATAGCCGCCGTCGTTACCCAACCGTACAAAAAGCCTTCGAAGTATGGAAGGATCACATTGTAAGCATGGGATATGGCTACAAGCTGGGCATCGACCTACCGGGCGAAAAGCGCGGATACATACCGAACAGCAAAGTGTACGACAAAATATATGGCGGTCGCTGGAATTCCAGTACCGTAATATCCATAGCCATTGGTCAAGGAGAAATAGAAGCTACCCCATTGCAAATATGCAATCTGGCCGCTACCATTGCCAACCGTGGCTACTTTATGACTCCGCACGTGGTGAAGGAGGTACAAGACACACCTCTCGACTCGCTTTACACGCAAAAACGCTATCCCACCATCAACACGGAGTACTACAACTACGCCGCCGAAGGAATGTTGAATGCCGTACTAGGAGGTTCCTGCCACGCAGCTGCCCTACCAGACATTCAAGTATGCGGTAAAACGGGCACAGCCGAGAACCCGCACGGCAAGGACCACTCTATTTTTATGGGCTTCGCTCCTTACGAAAAGCCCAAGGTGGCCATTACGGTCTTTGTGGAGAATGCCGGTTTCGGTGCCACCTATGCCGTGCCAATCGGCAAACTGATGCTTGAAAAATACCTAAAGAGGGAAATATCGGAGGCAAACAAAGCCACCGAAGAATACATTTTGAACGCAGTAATACTACCCAACAATGCTTTATAGAAAGACTGAAATATGGAAGTCGGTCGATTGGATCACCATTACGCTATACCTACTGATGGTAATAGCGGGATGGTTTAGCATCTGTGGGGCAAGCTATGAATACAACAATGTTGGCCTTTTCGACCCTTCGGGGCGGCCGGGCTCACAAATGTTATGGATATCACTCTCCATTGTGCTGATATTTGTAATCTTGATGTTGGAGAGCGACTTCTTCGACATCTTTGCCAATCTAATCTATATTGGCGTCATCGCGCTGCTCATTGCTACGATCTTTTTGGCACCAGACATTAAGGGTTCACGCTCATGGCTCGTCATGGGACCGATACGCATACAGCCTGCCGAGTTTGCCAAGTTTGCCACGGCATTGGCAGTCGCCAAGTTCATGAGTTCATACGGATTCAAGCTGACTACGTTTAAAAACTTCACAATCAGTTTGATCCTGATCTTTCTTCCGATGGTCTGCATTCTTTTGCAAAAAGAGACAGGCTCAGCATTGGTCTATCTGGCATTTTTTCTGATGCTATATAGAGAAGGAATGAGCGGTTATTTCCTACTGACGGGCGTATGCGCCGTTCTGTTTTTTGTTACAGGGATGAAGTATTCAGAGGTTATTGCCGGCATTACGCCCATGGGGGAAATGCTGGTATCCTGTATGATCCTTTTAATTTCAATCGGTCTGGTAAACAGTGTGCACCGAGACCGGTGGGCTACTCAGGTACTAATTGGGGGAACAACGGCTGCCTTCCTGATTGGTGGTATTGTGTCCCTGTTTACTCCGGTCAACTTTGCGTGGATTGCGTTCGGACTGATAGCGCTCATGATTTTATATCTGCTCTACCTATCCATCCGTAACTGGATCAAGCATTACGCGCTGATTGCCGTCTTTGCGCTCGGTTCGGTAGCCTTTCTTTTTTCAGTCGATTATGTATTCAATCAGATACTGGAACCCCATCAGCAGATACGTATCAAAGTGTCGTTAGGTCTGGAGGACGACCCCAGCGGAGCCGGCTATAACGTAAACCAATCAAAGATTGCCATCGGCTCAGGCGGGCTCTGGGGTAAAGGCTTTCTGAACGGAACACAGACAAAACTAAAATACGTACCGGAACAGGACACAGACTTTATCTTCTGTACCGTAGGCGAAGAACAAGGCTTCTGGGGTGCTACCGGTGTACTGATCCTGTTTGGCACCTTCATTATCCGTCTGATCGTCCTTGCCGAACGGCAGAACGATGCGTTTAAACGCGTCTATGGCTACAGCGTAGCCTCGATCTTCTTCTTCCACTTAGCCATCAATATAGGGATGGTTACGGGGTTGACGCCAGTTATTGGCATTCCACTGCCGTTCTTTAGTTACGGCGGGTCGTCACTCATGGGATTCACGATCCTGCTCTTCATTTTCCTCCGTCTGGATGCTTCCCGTAAAGAACGATAAATCAATCAGTTTCTCTGCCGATACAAATCACGCACATTGACTATATGATACAAAAAGAGGGTGAT
>JAVVRI010000011.1:0-9446 GCA_036654795.1 Tannerellaceae bacterium | reverse complement strand
ACAAGCTTTCCGTGTCCTTATCGTCAATCTTGTCGGCACCCACAATCACGCGTAGCTCTCTACCTGCCTGAATGGCGTACGTTTTAACAACACCCGGATAAGAAAGAGCCAGTTGCTCCAAATCATTAAGACGTTTGATGTAAGCCTCAACAATTTCACGACGAGCACCCGGACGAGCACCTGAAATGGCATCACAGACCTGAACAATCGGAGCCAATAACGTTTGCATCTCCACTTCATCGTGGTGAGCACCTACAGCATTGCAAATATCCGGTTTTTCCTTATACTTCTCGCATAATTTCATACCCAGTATAGCGTGCGGCAATTCCGGCTCATCATCCGGCACCTTACCTATATCATGAAGCAGACCGGCACGTTTGGCTTTCTTCGTATTCAGACCTAATTCAGAAGCCATCACCGCACAAAGGTTTGCCGTTTCACGGGCGTGCTGCAACAAGTTTTGGCCATAAGAGGAACGATATTTCATTTTACCGATCATACGAATCAGTTCGGGATGCAACCCATGTACACCGAGGTCTATCACGGTACGTTTACCTGTTTCCACAACCTCATCTTCCACCTGTTTCTTCACCTTGGTTACCACCTCTTCGATGCGTGCCGGGTGAATACGGCCATCTTGTACCAATTGATGCAAAGCCAGACGGGCAATCTCACGGCGAACCGGATCAAAACCTGACAATACAATCGCTTCAGGAGTATCATCTACTACGATTTCGATACCGGTAGCAGCTTCCAGAGCACGAATATTACGTCCTTCACGACCAATAATACGTCCTTTTATTTCATCCGATTCAATATGGAACACTGTAATAGAGTTCTCGATAGCTGTTTCGGTTGCTACACGTTGAATGGATTGAATCACGATTTTTTTAGCCTCCTTGTTAGCTGTCATCTTCGACTCTTCCACAATCTCACTGATGTATGAAGCCGCTTGCGATTTGGCCTCGTCCTTCAACGATTCAATCAGACGCTCTTTTGCCTCATCGGCCGATAGTCCTGAAAGAGCTTCCAAATGCTCAACTTCACGTTGATGCAATTTCTCTAAATCCTGTTTTTTCTTATCTACCAAATCCAACTGAGTAGCCAAGTTTTCCTTAACCACATCCATTTCAGCACTCTTGCGCTGAATTTCTTCTTGGCGCTGATTGATCGTCAACTCCTTTTGCTTCAGTTTTGTTTCTACTGCCTGAATCTTTGCGTTACGCACAGAAACCTGCTTTTCCAGATCCGCTTTCAGATGCAGGAATTTCTCCTTTACCTCAAGCAACTTGTTCTTCTTTATAACCTCGGCCTCCCTCTCTGCATCCTGCAGTACGGATTCGTACTTCGACTTGAGTAGGAAACGCATACAAAACCACGTTAGTATACCTCCTACTAAGAAGGTTACTATTGATATGATTATATACTCCATTTAATTAATAATTTAAATTCGTTTATTTATAAATACAAAAAAAGCACTACCATTACATGTTTACCTCATGTAAAGCAGTGCGGAAATTTTCTTCTTAAACCTTCGAACTAAGAAATTACTTATCCTTCAGATATTGTTCTAACTCACCAGTCAGTTGTTGTATCTTTTCTGTAAAAGGAGTTGTATCATTCTTCTCCTCCAATTGTAGATTCGATATCGACAATTGAAAGGCAACCATGGCTAACAAATCCTTCACATCCACATCGGATTGAGCAAAATTCAACCTATATTGATTAATCTTATCCCGAATCTGTTTCGCGGCATTACGCGCCAATTCTTCCTCGCTTCGATTAATCCAAAGCCCGTAGCTTTTATCGGCTATGTCTAAATGTATAAGAAACTTATCGTCCATCGCTTCTATTCGTTTAATAGTGCAATGCACTTATCTACTTCCCGCACTAGTTTTGATAATCTCATCTTAGCACCCCTTGCTTCTCCTTCACTAACAGAGACAACACGAGCTGTCAACATATTATCACATTTGGCACTCAAATCATCAATCATACGATGAGCTTGTAGTATTTCCTCGTTTTTATGAGTCAAAACGTCTTGCAGTTCGCTAATTTGAAAAGCTTGTTTATCACACAAAGCCATTAAATCGCGGACCCTTACTTCAAATACAGCCAACACTCTTTTATGATCCTCGGTCATTTTATACCAAATTCTACACAAAAGTAAACTTTAGAAATGAATAAAGCAATAGTAAGTTCAATTATTTTAGCATAAAACGTCAATACACACAAAAGGCCGTTCAAACAGAATCGAACAGCCCTCGCTAAAATTTGCTCTTGTTTACGTGATTAGATCAGCGAAACGAACAATTCACCCTTTACTTCTTCAAAAGCAAGCTTACCCTCTTTTGCCAACCAGCCAAACGCAGCATACAGATCTTTTTCTGTTTTTACCTTCGTAATCTTCTTTACTGTTTTGACACTCATTTTGCCTCCTTCGTTTAGGGTTGCCCAAACAAGACCAGCATTTGTTCCAATCAATTCAATCATTTCTCTTTTTGTTTGTTGATTAATTTGGGGCAGCACAAATCCGCCGCCTTTTGTTATCGCGACAAATTTAGGGATTAATCCATTATAATAAAAGGAAATAGATGTTTTTTAGCATATAAACCAACGTTTTTTACGTTTCTATATATATTTAACGTGTTTATAACGTTATTTTAGCTCTATCTTTTCCCGTCAGCAACTCCATTTCCAAGTTTGTAGCTGATCCATATTTCATTAACAAGCCAGCTGCATATTGGGCAGCATCTAGCAACCCCTCCTTTCCAGAATACCCATTCAGTATCATTAACAGACTAGAAGTATCAAGACTAATTTTGGTTCGCTCCTCATCGCTAGTAGGTGTACCTATCCCACCCACACAATCACGATAGACCGGAAGACCAGCAATATTGAGCAAACCGCGACCTATTCCGTTATAAATTTCCCCTTCCCGACCAACGTCCAATATCAAATCGCCCTTTATTTGAGCTGCATCGAAGCCTCCAATGGAATAACCACTCCGGATAGAAACCAAATTAATAAGATCGACCAGCGTATCTACCTTATACAGCGGCAAATTGCGAAGGATACGCCGCCGCAATGCCTCCGCAGAGGGGCGGTAGCGGTTCGGATCTTTTCCCAAGCGCTTATAAGCTTGGCGCGTGGCCAGTATAGGAAGCCACTTATTAACCTCTTCCAACCGACAAGTGCCCTGCACATCGGCTTCAACAGAGACAATCTCTTCCCACAATTGAGCATCAGAGGCACTGTTACGCACCTCACAACTCAAGGCCAACACATGCAAGTCGGGACATGCAACGGCTATTTCGTCAGAAATCGTAATTTGTATCATAATCCTTTTTCTTCATTTATCCGTATGCCGGACATCACTCGTCCGCTTTGAACCCCTAGGCGCCGGGCTGAGAAGAAATCAGCACACTGCGTATAGGTACAAATGGCTGAAACTTCAATATTTTCAGGCTTTAGTCCGTTGGCTAACAGTTGCAGGCGGTTTGTTTCCCACAAATCAATGTGTGCCTTTCCAGTAAAAAGGTTTAGGCTGATCAGCTGTTGTTCGTCCACATTCATGTTACGAGCCAACTGGCGAAAGGCATCTGCCACCTCCTCTCCTACTTCGAAAGCCTCCTGACTAATGGACGGACCTATCCCAGCCAACATACAAGCAGGATTGCAAGCATAACACTCAACCATACAGGCTACCGTTTGCGCTACGATCTGCCGCACCGTTCCACGCCAACCGGCATGTATGGCAGCAACCACACGCTGATCAGGAGCATAAAGCAACACAGGCACACAATCAGCTGTCGAAACAGCCACACAAACGCCGGGTATATCCGTTATTAAGGCATCCACACCGTGCAAAGCGACCGCCTGCTGCTCCGCAGATTCGTTTATAAAGGCCTCGTCCAGCATCCGGATAACGCTACCATGCACTTGATATGGGGCAAAAAGAGATTCAATGGGCATATTCAGCGCCTCGCATATCCTTTCTCGGTTTTGCCGAACAGCATCGGGCTCATCACCACTATAACATCCGGGGTTCATCGAAGCATAAGCTCCCTTACTCACTCCGCCATGACGGGTAGTCACAAAATGAGAGATGTTGCAATCTCCGCCTAAGCCGGAAAACTGCAACATCTCTGTTGTATTACTCTTTGATAGGAATCTCTTCATCTTCCCAGTCACATTCTTCATCACCCAAATCCTCTTCCGGTTCATCTTCATCCTCGGCAAACACATAATTGTCGTCGTCATCGTCCAGATCGATCTGCGAAACATCCAGATCCTTATGAACAATTCGCTCCACTTCGTGGAATACCTCTTTATTCAGTTCCTTCCAGAGCAAGTCCTTTAGCTCGACCAAGCCCGTATTCGTAATGGAAGAAATAAAAACATAGGGTATATCCTCCGGCAAATCTTCCGACAATGCTTCGATCAACTCCTCATCCAGCATATCACTCTTTGTAATGGCCAAGACACGGCGTTTCGTCAGCAGGTCTGGATTATACTTTACCAACTCATTGTGCAAAATTTCGTATTCCTTCTTGATGTCATCCGCATCCCCCGGCACCATAAACAAAAGCAACGAATTACGCTCGATATGACGAAGAAAACGTAAACCCAGCCCCTTGCCTTCGCTTGCACCTTCAATGATACCCGGTATATCCGCCATTACAAACGAACGATTATCACGATAACTCACAATACCTAAGTTCGGTTCTAACGTCGTAAACGGATAGTTAGCAATCTTCGGCTTCGCCGCAGATAAAACCGAAAGCAACGTAGATTTGCCCGCATTTGGGAAACCTACCAGTCCCACGTCAGCCAGCAGCTTAAGTTGAAGGATCACCTTCCGCTCTTGCGCCGGTTCGCCTGGTTGACAATAGCGTGGCGCCTGATTGGTGGAAGTCTTGAAATGCGCATTACCCTGTCCGCCACGACCACCCTTGAGCAGCATGACTTGTTGTCCATCCTCCGTCACATCGCATATAAACTCGCCAGTTTCGGCGTCATATACTACTGTGCCGCAAGGCACTTCGATCGTACGATCCTCTCCGTCACGCCCGAAACTACGCATTGCGCCTCCGCCCCCGCCGCTTGTTGCCATCATGTGGCGTTCAAACCTCAGGTGAAGCAGCGTCCAATAATTTCGGTTACCACGAAGAAACACATGGCCTCCTCGCCCTCCGTCGCCACCATCGGGACCTCCTTTCGGAATATATTTCTCGCGGCGAAAGTGAGAAGACCCTCTGCCACCCTTTCCAGAGCGACAATAGATCTTTACATAATCTACAAAGTTCGATTCAGCCATTTTGTACTTAAATTATTTATTAATTGCTTCTTTGATACGTCCGAAAATTTCTTCGATCGCACCCATGCCTTTGATGGCTTTATGTTTACCCTCCTCTATATAGTAAGCAGCAAGGGGGGCTGTCTGGGTATGATATACTTCCAGTCTGGATTTAATCGTTTCCAAGTTGTCGTCCGAACGGCCTGAAATCTTCCCACGCTCCAGCAAACGCGTAATCAGCTCGTCTTCGTCCACTTCAAGGTTCAACATCACCGACACATCCGTGCCACGTTCGTTCAACATAACCTTCAGCGCCTTTGCTTGTGGAATGGTACGAGGGAAACCATCGAAAATAACACCCTTCGATGTCTTTTTGCTATCCAACACCTTCGCAAGAATGTCTATAATCAATTCGTCCGGCACCAGTTGTCCTTTCGAAATATAACCATTGGCTATCTTGCCCAACTCCGTTTCGCCTTTAATCTCGGCACGCAACACATCACCTGTTGAGATATGATCCAAGCCATATTCTTTGATGATTAATTCACTCTGTGTTCCCTTTCCTGAACCGGGAGCACCAAAAATAACTACATTCAACATAACTCTTAAACTCTTTGTTTTCTGTACTCTATATTATTTTTTCTCAGTAGACAGTTGGTAAATGTCACGATAACAACGCCCCAAGCCGTCGTAGTCCAGACCATAACCGACAATGAAGTCGTTGGGTATTTCCAAGCCGACATAATCGGGCTTCAAGTCTCATTGCAGCGAGGTCGGCTTAAACAACATCGTGGCCAATTTAACATCGGCAGCTCCCGCTTCGCGATATTTCGCCATAACGTACTGCATCGTACGACCCGTATCAATAATATCCTCCATAAAGATCAATGTACGTCCCTTTATATTGGTCTGTATAGGCATAATCTCCTTTACACGACCTGTCGAGCCCGTACCTTCATAAGAGGCATAACGCGCAAAGGTCAATTCATACGGTACATCCAGCTGGCGCATCAATTCCGCCGTAAACATAAATGCACCGTTCAGTATCCCGACAAACAACGGATTGTTACCTACCAGATCAGCTTTAATCTGCTCTGCCATACGCGCTATTGCTTCCTTTATCTCCTTTTCGGCGATGAACAAGGTAAATTCCTTATCCTTTAAACGAATTCTATCCATGGATTGCTTGAATTATGAGGGAACAAATGTACAACTTTTTTCGCGTAAGCGCAAAAAAGAGTAGCAACATAGCAAACTTTGTTATACATTTGTATGCTAAATACTCAACAGACAACCTATCGTTATGACAAAAATATTTGCAACCGACAAGGTAAAAGACCTTGACCAGTACACCATCCAACATGAACCTATCAGTTCGGTGGAGTTAGTAGAGCGCGCAGCGACCATGTTTATCCATGAGTTTTGCCGTCGCTATTCCAAACAAACGCGTATCATCATATTCGCCGGACAGGGGAACAACGGTGCCGACGCACTGGCCATTGCCCGCCTATTGAAGGATGAATCGTATCGGGTAGAGACCTATCTATTCAACCCCACCTCCCATCTATCCTTTGATTGCGAGCTTAATAAACAGCGTTTACTGGACATGGAAAGAATCGAATTTACCGAGGTAGTGGACGACTTTACCCCGCCGCAATTAGAAGAACGAGACGTCGTAATAGACGGACTGTTTGGCTCCGGCCTGAACCGCCCGCTGACCGGCGGATTTGCCGCCATGGTGCACTATATCAACCAATCGGAAGCCACCATTGTATCCATCGACATCCCTTCAGGGCTCTTTGGTGAGGACAACCGGACAAACGACCCAAACGCCATCATCCATGCCAACCTGACGCTCACCTTCGAATTTCCGAAGCTAGCCTTCATGCTACCTGAGAACGAGCTATTTGTTGGCGAATGGAAAGTACTGGAAATCGGTCTACATCCGAAAGTCATCGAGAAGACCCCCACCCCCTATTCATTAATAATGGAGAATGACATAGCAGCAGCCTTTCAACCCCGTAACCGCTTTGCCCACAAAGGGACTTACGGCCACGCACTACTGATTGCCGGTAGTCGTGGTAAGATGGGGGCAGCCGTTTTGGCCGCTCGTGCTTGCCTACGCAGCGGGGTAGGTCTGCTCACAGTACACATCCCGCAACGCGGGGAACAGATCCTACAAACCACGCTGCCCGAAGCCATGCTTAGCTTCGACCCACATAAGGAATATTATACCTCCACACCAGACACAGCCACCTACTCCGCTGTCGGGATTGGACCGGGGATAGGTCAGCACCTCGAATCGGCCGCTGCGCTGGAACGCCTTATGCAGCCAGGCGGAAAACCAATTGTTCTGGATGCTGACGCAATCAACATCATCGCCTCCAACAAAGACCTACTAAACCGCATTCCGGCACGTAGCATCTTGACCCCACACCCCAAGGAACTAGATCGTATCGTAGGCGAATGTAACAGCTCTTACGAACGGTTGGCCAAGGCACAAGCCTTTGCCGCAGAGCGAAAAGTAACGATCGTACTGAAAGGAGCCTACACAGCAACCTGCACACCAGGCGGAAACGTCTACTTTAACAGCACCGGCAATCCGGGCATGGCTACTGCCGGAAGCGGCGACGTACTGACCGGCATCATCCTGGGGCTATTGGCACAAGGCTATGAACCCGAAACAGCCGCCATCGCCGGCGTCTTCCTGCATGGCACGGCCGGAGACTTAGCTGCCGTCTATCGCTCAGAAGAAAGCATGATTGCCGGAGACATCACCGAAATGTTAGGTAAAGCCTTCAAACAGATAAAATAGTTCGTTTCAGACAAAAGAAAGAACGCATTAAAAAAGTGTGCTTTCCCATAATAATAAGGAGAAAAGCCGTATATACTCATACCGATGACTTTTGCAACTCATCGGTATGAGTTTCAAAAGTCATCGGTATGAGTCGCAAAAGTCATTGGAGCACCCCGTCAGCACTCAAAGTAAGAGTCACTTCGTTATTGTTCTGCTTCATATCGAAGACATAAAACATTCCGGCCGGTTTCTCCAATGCGCTCACCTCATCAATGCGGTAGGTACTATAAGCTGAGGTCGCCAAAAAGTTTAATACAGCAGCTGGCGCTTCGTCGGAACGTATATCCCATTCACTACTGAGCCACTGGCCGGCATTGTTGAAGCAGACATCCTTTTGTATGCCTTTATCAAGAATATCCACTTCGAGGCCTGTTGTTTCCATCTCATACTCCAAGATCAGGGCGTTGGGATACTTTTTCAGCAAAGCCGTACGCACCAATTCAGGAATCACGACCGGCTGATGCTTGTCGTCCTTGCCAGCGTCGAAAATTACTTTAATCAGCAAACCGGTTTCCGAATAACGAAGATCCGCCTCTTTTTCACCCAGCTCAGTTTCTATGATGTAGATCGTCGCGGCACTCATACGCTCCAGTTGATCGACATCATCCACCTTCCAAGTAGCGTAAGCGCTAGCGTTGAAGCTAGTTTTCACAGCCGATGGCAAGGCCTTAAAGGAGATATCCGTCTCCGTCATCACCCACACTCCACTACCATCAAACCAAGCTTCCGATTTATTGGCACCGGTATAAAACTCGGCCACTTGATAGTTTTGCTTTGTTTCCCAAGTTACTCGCTCCGCAGAAGGATATCTGCTTTCAAACGTTTTCAACACCACCTGAGTGGGTTGATACAGATGTCTGTCATCGCCTTTGCAATTGGCAAATAAGGACATACTACAGGCTAGCAGTACGACTGCCACTAATTTTTTACCCATAATCTTTCTATTTTAAAATGAATATGATTACACCTTCGTAGTATAACAACATTCACATCAAATAGTTTCAAACAGACGGACGAGATACGGCATTTACGTGGTAACCTCCGTAAAGAACTTGAGTTACTAAGTTTTAATCGAGTCAACTTTCTTTATATATAAGATAAATAGTAGTCAACTTAAATCGTTAAACTACAGACCCTATTTAGTTTCATAGTGATGAAACTTTAGTTTCATCACTATGAAACTAAAGTTTCGTCCAGGTGAAACAAAAGTTTCATGCTGATGAAACTAAAGTTTCACCGGCATATTTTTCACTGAAACTATCGTGCGGAATTTAGAGGCCTTTGCCCTTC
>JAVVRI010000010.1:0-29514 GCA_036654795.1 Tannerellaceae bacterium | reverse complement strand
TCAAACTCGCTATCAATTTATAAATTGCCGAAGAGAAAATTGTCAGTTTATTCAATTGCGGATTTTAGGTTATACACAAAAGGAAAAAAGGAAGGCTGCCCTAATTACACAATTCAGGGCAGCCTTCTGATCAAACTAAAGCCTTAGACTATTCAGACTAATACCTAATTATCTATGTAAATTCGGATTTAATTGTGCGTCCAAAGCTGGATAAGGTAGATAGATGCTCTTTTCTCCGTTCCACGTTACAGAGGCCGGTACTTCAACGGTCTCTTTGCGTGTTATGCCTGGAGCTACTTCGATCGGTAGATTTGCCTTTCTAACTTCGAATGACTTCTGCAACAGTTCCATGCGCATCATGTCGTCACGGCGAGTAACCAGACCAACCCAGTAACCGGCCACTTCCCAACCGTGTTCTTTTACTACTGCGTCAGCAAAAGCGCTTCCGCTCATGCCTGCTTTCAAAGGATCCAGACCAGCACGTGTACGTATCTGATTAACACAATCGTAAGCCATGGTGTTAGGCGTTCCTTCTGCGCGAGCTTGTGCCTCTGCATACCATAACAACACTTCGGCATAACGGATCAAGCGGTGACGATGACCGTTCGTCATGTCCATGCTGGCTTGTTTTGTGTAGTCGTAGTCAGTATCTCCATTCCCTGTTGTAAAGATGCAGAACATAGGATGTTGTTCAGGTATTTTTGCGTCCCACCAGTCCAATAAGTTTGTTTCGCCCTTACGGCCATTGTTCTCAAGAATCTTAGGATTGTAGGTTGCGTCTTTACGAGGGCCTGCGGGAAATTCCTTCCAAAATTTGATTTCGCCCCAACCGTCGCCCCATCCACCGAGTGATTCGTATAGGTTGCTGGATGTCATTTGTGAGTCTTCATCCCAAACATACGCACCGGAGTAATTAATTCCGACAACGGTTTCATTTGTATAATTATGGCTCGGAGCATATACGTGTTTGAATTCCGGTTCCAACATATACTCGTAAGTACCTGCTTTTACACCGTCGATAACTGCTTTTGCTTGTTCGGCAGCTTTAGCATAACAATCTGCTTTTTTCAGCGGCCAGCCAGCCATTGCCATGTAAACAGCCGACAGGGTAGCTTGTGCTGCTTGCTTCGTGATGTATATGTTTGCATTGTTTATTTTACGAGGTGCCGCAGAATAGTTTGTCGGCAAAGTAGCTATACAATCCTGTAAATCTTTAATAACCTGTGCATATACATCTTCTACGGGTGATGCGGGACGTTCATAGTTTACCAAACCGTCCAAGTTCATAGGAACAGGCCCCCAGCGACGAACCAACCAGAAGTAATTTACTGCACGCCAAAACTTAGCTTGACCAATAGCAATTGATATTTCATCTTTTGATGTTGGAGTTTTCTCGGCATTCATAACAATGTAATTGGCTGCTTTGATGGCAGAGTAAGATGTGCTCCATGATGCGTCAACACCCTTGTTGGCATCTGTCGGGTGAAAACCATCTACTTCTGCGTAAGCTTGTTTGTTACTTCCCGGATTGCTGGTCAGGTCGTCTCCTTGCCATGACGGAATTGTCGGGTTCGTATTGCATTGTATGTCACAAACTTTTCTGTATAAAGCGTACACACCCATATTCAACTCTTCTTGCGAAGAGAAGAATGTTTCAGGAGTCAGTTTTCCGTTTGGTTTCTCCGTTAAGAAATCCTGACAAGAAGTTGACGCCAATGTAAACATTAAAGCACAACTAATTAAATATTTTGTTTTCATAATTCAATCTGATTTAAATGGTTAGAAATTCATTCGAACGCCAAAAGTAAAGGTACGAGGCAGTGGATAAGCACCAATATCAATACCATCGTTGACGTCTACACCGGAGTCCATAAATGAACTACCTGCTGGATCCATTCCTTTATAACCTGTAATCGTAAACAGATTTTGGCAACTGAGTGAGAAGCGGAAGTCTGCAAACTTGGTTACCGATTTTGCCAGGTTGTATGACAAGCTGATGTTTTCCAGACGGAAGTAATCTGCAGATTCCAACCATTTAGTAGAAGCAGCTTCGTAGTCATTGTTTGTTACTTTAACCGATGGGTATCTGGCTGATTGCCCTACTTTATCGAATGAATTATAATAGGCTTCTTTCAATGTGATAAACTTGGAGTCTCCATTCATGGAAGCTCCCGTGAAGCGCATTAAGTTCAAACGGTCGGCGCCGAAGGAGGCAGAGAAGAATACGTTCAAATCCCAATTTCTCCATGTCAAAGAGTTATTCCATCCTAAAGTGAAGGTAGGGGCTGATTTACCAATGAAGGTACGGTCGTTTGAAGAGACTGTACCAGAACCGTCAAGGTCGGCATAGGTATCATGACCTGTTGCGTCCAAACCTGTCCAAGTGTATCCGTAGAACGAACCAATTGGCTGACCTACTTCAATACGCGTTACGCCGTCTGTCGGGATCATACCCGGTGCGGGGCTGGCTCCTTTAATAAATGGAATGTCAGACAACGATTTGACGTTATTCTTCAGGTAACTACCATTCAACGTGGTATTCCATGATAAGTCCTTTGTGTTTAATAAATTGGCATTGATTGTAAAGTCTATGCCTCGGTTACTTATTTCGCCTGCGTTTACCCAATATTCACCACCGCCATCATAGGTTGGCATGGCTTTCTTCAACAAACCATCTTTTGTCTGTTTGTCAAAATAGTCAATGCTGAAGTTCAGACGACTGTCCCATACAGAGAATTCTACACCTAAGTCGAACTGATGAGTTGTTTCCCAAGACAGTTCTGGGGTCGGCATGTTTGTTCCTGTCCAATATCCGGTGTATTTGGAGCCTCCGCCGAATGCATATTGTTCTTGTTTCATTAAGCCCAATGTTTCGTAAGGAGAAATAGCCTGACTACCAACCAAACCGTAGCTGGCGCGAATCTTTGCATTTTGAATGATGTTCTGTTGTTGCATGAATTTTTCATTGCCCAACGACCAAGCGGCTGCTATAGATGGGAAAAAGCCCCATTTGTCCTTGAAGAACTTGGAAGAACCATCCGCACGGAATGTACCGGTCACCATGTAGCGGTCGTTATAGTTATACATAACGCGTGCTACGCCTGATGCTAATGCCCACGATTCGTATGCATTGTCTTCTCTACGACTGTCGGCCATGTTGATGTTCCACCATTTGCCACTCTCTGTCTTCAGGTTGTTTCCTGAGATTGACATCATGCGGTATTCGGAAGTAGTTGCTTCGTAAACGGCTGTTGCTGTCAAAGCGTGTTTGCCCCACTTGTTGTTGTAGGTGAAGTTATTGGTTGTCTGCAAAGTCATTCGGTAATTGTCATTGTTCGACAAACCGTTGGTTGTAGATACCTTTTTGGTTGAGAAGCTGTAACCCTTCGCGTCGCTATAATCTACACCGTTTGTTGTGGTGAATGTTAAGCCCGGCAGAATGGTGAACTTCAAGTCCAAACGTGCGTTTACAATGTCTGTTATGCTTTCGCCCATGTTTTCTTTCAGCGTACCTACTGGGTTGTCTGATAACAGTGCGCAGTAACTGTCGCGATAGTAAGAACCATCCTCTTTCTGAATCTCTGTTACCGGAGAGAAGTTCAACATAGACCACATGATGTTCGACTTGGATGCGCTAAAATTGGCGTTTCTGCGAACGTTGTGAGAAGCGTTGATGTCGGCTGTCAAATGCAACCAATTGGTTATTTCAGAGGTCACATTGGCACGAGCCTGATAACGTTTGTTCGTGTTTTCAATAACTACGCCTTCTTGTCCCATGTAGTTGGCCGAGATGTAGTATTGTGTGCTTTTGTTACCATTAGACAAGGACATCTTGTAGTTTTGAGTAAGACCTGTCTGATATATGGCGTCCTGCCAATCGGTACCTGCTGTCCCATTTTGGAAAGCTCCCAGTTGGTCGCTACCGAATGTGTTTGGAAAAGCATCATTAAAAGCGGATGCAAACTCGAACGGGCTCATGATGTCATAGCGTTTTGCAACGTTGCTGATACCGAGCTGTGCGTCGAACGTAATCAGTTTGGTGTCTGCTCTACCGGTTTTTGTTGTGATCAATACAACACCGTTTGAACCACGCGAACCGTAAATGGCGGTAGAAGAAGCATCTTTCAAAATCTGCATGGACTGAATGTCTTCTGTGTTCAATCCGGTTAGTCCGCTTTCACGAACGATTCCGTCTATCACATAGAGTGGCTCGTTGCTACGGTTGATGGAGCCGGAACCACGTACACGGATTTTTACTGCACCACCCGGTACTCCACTATTCTGAACTTGTACACCGGATACACGTCCTTGCAATGCGTCGGATACTTGTGTGATTGGTTGATCTTTGAAGTTCTTGCTGTCCAATACAGAAACAGAACCGGCTAAGTCGGCTTTACGTACTGTACCGTAACCAACAACAACTACTTCGTCCAATGCCTGATTGTCCTCTTTTAGTAGGATGTTGATTGTTTTTTGGTCTCTTATTTCTATCTCTTGAGAGAGATAACCGATATAAGATATTTGTAGGATGGTATTTGCCGGTATATCTTCTAGTATGAATTTACCCGACAAGTCGGTTACGGTACCGTGCGTTGTGCCTTTGACAATTACGTTCGCACCGGTTATTGGACCTGTTGCGTCTTGAATAGTTCCGCTAATTGTTCGTGTGTCCTTTTGAGGAAAAGCGGTTGTTGCGTTTTTCTTGTTGTTATTATAAATGGAGAAGGATGTCTGTTGCGAAATAGATTCTGCAGCATAACCGGAACCAATCGTTACGAGCGCGAAAAGAGAAATGAGCTTAAGAGGGCGCATAAAACTTTTATGTTTGGCTTTTAGGGGGTTATTCCCTGTGTTTTTATTCATGTTATACGATGATTTAAGTTTGTAATACGATTGTAAAGTTAACTTTTCCTTGAGAGATGGGCTGTCTCTGCTGTTTTTGCCCTGTTTTTACTTTTATGGTCCCATGATTTTTGTCCTTTTTTAAGATTTAATACTGATTTTAATTATCTCTTTTCCTTTTTCTATTTGAATGGGAGCGGCTTTTTTGATGGCTTCAAAGACTTTGTCTAAATTATCTTTTAAATCCAGCTTTCCGCTACAACTTAGCTCGTTAATATCTTCGTTCCATTCTATTTCTACTCCGTAATAGCGGGCTATTTTTTCCAGGACTGTCGTTAGCTTATCTTGATAGAATAGGTAGTATCCGTCCTTCCAACTGATATAATGGTTGATGTCATTCACATTTATCGTTTCGCTCTTTTTTGTTAGATTGTTGTAGTGAAACATCTGATTGGGGCTGAGTATGCTTTTTTTCTGATTGTCCAAATTCACTTTTACGCCTCCCTTAACGAGCACCACTTGGCAATCTGCGTCAGACTTGTAGTCGGAAACGTTAAACTGAGTGCCGGTCACTTCTACGTTTATTCTATTCGTCTTTACGATGAATGGTCTGTTTTCAATGTGGGCAACGTTCAGATAAACCTCCCCTTCTACAAATATTTCTCTTTTATCCTTGGCGAAGTTTACCGGATAAATAACCCTCGATCCTGAGTTAACCCACAGTTGTGTGCCGTCTGCAAAGGTGAGGGACGAATGTTTCCCTGCCGGGACGATCAGCTGGTTGTAGGCTTCCGCCTGCTGATTGTTTTCGGTAACATCCACCTTTTTCGAATTGACAGAGAGACCCCCTCCTTTTTGGTAGTTTACCTGAGTCTCTTTTTCTTCAAAAGACAACTTTTTGTCATCCGAAAGAATTAATAAGACGTCTTTGGTTTGTGGGGCAGAATCTACCATGGCTGTGTAGTTGATCTTCTGTTGCTCATCAGAAACAGTCATTTGTTCTCCTGTGTACGTAAGTGTTATAATGACAGAGGCAGCGACAGCAGTTACTGCGGTTGCAATTACTTTGATCAAATAATATCGTTGCTTTGTGTCTTGTTTGTTGTTGGTTGTTTTAATTCGTACCCAAAGGCCATCTTGTGCCTCGATGGATAGCTCCGGTGTCTGGCAAGTGTTTTTGATTTGTTGTAAAAAAAGACGGGCGATTTTTATTTCTTCGGCGAGCATAGGATTCTCTTCTTCTGCTTGTTTCCAAAAGTTTCGACTTTCTTCCGTCGGATGCAGTTCCGAGTTCAGAAAATAGTCGTCATTCAACAATTCTTGTGTTGTGCCTTTTTCGTAATTATGAAATTTGTTCATATTTTCACTTTGCGTTTTAATAAGGAGACGGATGGTTTACTTTTATACTCACCAAAAGACATCTTTTTTATAAAAGATATAAATTATTTTTTCTTTAGACTGCTATGTTCCTAAAACATTTGATTGGTTGGTGGTCTGTCATATTGAATGTATGAAAAAGGTAAGAAACAGTATTTAGCATTTGTATGCTATTTCGATAAGTAGTATCCAATCGTTGTGCTGCATACAGATGTACTAGCTCAAACATGCAATATTATGAATGAAAAAGATTGGATGTTTTTACCTGCTTTCTTATATGCTATTATACTTTTGAGCCGGCTCAAAATATATTTTCACCCTGCTCGTAATCTATTTTGAGCCGGCTCAAAATAGATTACGAGCTAGCTCAAACGCATAATTAGAGTAATGCTTTGATCTAAATATTGGTATAGAAAGTACTAGTAATTCGGATGAATAGCACATGCCGTTAGTCCTCCGGACGGAATTGCAGAAAAAGGTTGTTGCTGTTATGCGTCAATTTTTTCTGAATTTATAGAGTAAGGGTGCTTGTTTACAAATAATCTTGTACATTTGTACTCTATTTTAAAAATCAAAAACACTAGATACGATGGGTGGTTTTTTCGGTACTATTTCTAAATCAGCTTGTGCTACCGATTTGTTTTATGGCACAGATTACAATTCTCACTTGGGTACCCGTAGGGGGGGGATGGCTACATATCATAAAGGTCTGTTCAAGCGTTCTATTCATAATCTTGAAAATTCTTATTTCAGGACACGTTTTGAAAGTGAATTGGATAAGTTTGAAGGCAACTCTGGTATTGGAATCATTAGTGATACGGATCCGCAACCGATCTTTATTAACTCTCACCTCGGAAAGTATGCTCTTGTTACGGTGGCAAAGGTGAACAACTTGGACGAACTGGAAAAAGAATTGCTGGATAGGGGGCGCCACCTATCTGAACTTAGTTCGGGCTTGATCAACCAGACCGAACTGATCGCTTTGCTGATATCAGAAGGCAAAAGTTTTGTAGAAGGTATTGAGAATGTTTACAATAAAATAAAAGGATCCTGCTCCATGTTGGTGCTGACTGAGGAGGGCATCATTGCTGCTCGCGACAAATATGGCCGTACGCCCCTTTTGATCGGGAAGAAGGAGGGGGCGTATGCCGCTTCCAGCGAACCTTGCAGTTTTCCAAATTTGGGCTTCGAAACATGCTATAATGTAGGGCCCGGCGAGATTATGATGCTTCGAGCGGACAGCATGACGCAACTGCGCAAACCAAATAAAAAGATGCAGGTGTGTTCCTTCCTTTGGGTGTATTATGGTTACCCGGTGTCGGAATATGAAGGTGTGAACGTGGATGCTTCTCGTTATGCGAGCGGTATGGCGATGGCAAAGAAAGATAATGTCGAGGCCGACTTTGTGGCCGGTATTCCTGATTCCGGTATTGGTATGGCTTTGGGCTATGCCGAAGGAAAGGGCATTCCTTACCGTCGCGCCATCGTGAAATACACGCCTACTTGGCCTCGTAGTTTTACACCCGCTAATCAGTCCGTACGAGACTTGGTGGCTAAAATGAAATTGATACCCAACCGCCAGTTGCTTTGCGACAAGCGCGTTATCTTTTGCGACGATTCGATTGTACGCGGCACGCAGTTGCGCGACAATGTAAACATACTTTATGGCTATGGCGCGCGCGAAGTACATATGCGTATCGGCTGTCCGCCCATCCTGCATGCTTGTCCTTTTCTTGGCTTTTCTGCTTCCAAATCGGCTATGGAGTTGATTGCCCGCCGGATTATAGAGGAGCTGGAAGGAGACAATACGAAGGATCTGGACAAATACGCCACTACCGGAACCGAACAATACAACCGTCTGGTGGAGGCAATTCGTGCCAAATTGAATATAACAACGCTTAAGTTTAATACGGTAGAGGATCTGATTGCATCCATTGGTTTGCCCAAGGAATGCGTGTGCACGCATTGTTATAACGGATCGAGCTACCTTTAAAAACACATATCGCCTTATGAAGCTAATAGACAGGTTTTTGAAGTATGTCTCTTTTGATACCAAATCGGACGAGGAGACAGGTAAAACACCCAGTACATCGGGGCAGTACGTATTTGCCCTTTATCTGGCAGAAGAACTGAAAGTTATTGGTCTGGAAGAGATTACCCTCGATGACAATTGTTATCTGATGGCTACACTTCCGGCAAACACAAACAAAGCCGACGTACCTACTATCGGTTTTATTGCGCATCTTGACACTAGTCCGGATATGTCCGGCCAGGACGTGAAGCCGCGCATCGTGTCATATAAAGGGGGCGATATCATGCTTTGTGCCGAAGAGGGCGTGGTGCTCTCCTCGACGATGTTTCCGGAATTAAATGAATATAAGGGGCAGGATATCATCGTCTCAGATGGTCGCACGCTGCTTGGTGCCGACGATAAGGCAGGCGTTGCCGCCATTGTCTCTGCGGTAGAATACCTGAAGGAGCATCCCGAAATAGAACATGGCAAGATACGTATCGCCTTTACTCCAGATGAAGAAATTGGCCAAGGCGCTGACCATTTCGATGTGGAAAAGTTTGGTTGCGAATGGGCTTATACGATTGACGGAGGGCAGATTGGCGAGTTAGAATATGAGAACTTTAACGCAGCAACTGCCAAAATAATATTTAAAGGATTGAACGTACACCCCGGATACGCCAAGGACAAGATGCTGAACGCTTCGTTGTTGGCTACCGAGTTTACATCCTGGCTCCCCGTGCCCCAACGCCCGGAGCATACCTGCAATTACGAAGGTTTTTTTCACCTGACCAACATGACCGGTACGGTTGAGGAGGCCACTCTTTCCTATATTATCCGCGACCACGTGCGTACCCTCTTTGAACAGAAGAAAGCGCAGCTGGCTGTCCTCGTGAAGCGCATGAACGAAATGCACCCCGGAAGTACGAAGTTGGAGGTACGCGATCAGTATTACAACATGCGCGAAATGGTGGAACCTCGCAAGCAGATTATTGATTTGGCATTCAACGCCATGACGGCGGCCGGCGTTACTCCCCTTGTGAAGCCGATTCGTGGCGGAACGGACGGTGCCCGGTTGTCCTTTATGGGATTGCCTTGTCCCAACCTCTTTGCCGGTGGTCATAATTTCCATGGACGATACGAGTACTTACCCGTGCCCTCTTTGGAAAAAAGTATGCAGACAATTTTGAAAATCACTGAGTTACTCACTCATAAATCATAAATAATCAATCTCATGAAAACAACTCCGTTTACAGATGTGCATATTGCACTGGGTGCTAAAATGCACGAGTTTGCCGGCTATAATATGCCGATTGAATATTCAGGTATCATCGATGAGCACTTAACCGTTTGCAACGGTGTGGGCGTATTCGACGTATCACACATGGGCGAGTTTTGGGTAAAAGGACCGAACGCATTGGCCTTTATTCAGAGCATTGCTTCGAACGACGCCTCTACGCTTGCCATTGGCAAAGCACAATATACCTGCTTCCCGAATAACGAAGGGGGGATTGTAGATGACTTGTTAGTCTATCACTTCGAGCCCGAAAAATACCTATTGGTAGTAAATGCCGGTAATATTGCAAAAGACTGGGATTGGTGCGTAAGCCATAACACTGTTGGCGCAGAGTTGGAAAACTCTTCTGACCGTACGGCTCAGTTGGCTATACAGGGACCGAAAGCCGTTGAGGTGCTACAACGTTTGACGTCGGTAGACTTGTCTACGATCCCTTATTATTCCTTCGTGACAGGCGAATTTGCCGGCTGCAAGCAGGTGATCATTTCGAACACAGGGTACACGGGAGCCGGTGGCATCGAACTATATTTCTATCCGGAAGACGGCATGAAGATATGGAATGCTATTTTTGAGGCAGGTGCCCCCGAAGGTATCAAGCCCATTGGCCTTGGCGCGCGCGACACACTCCGTTTGGAAATGGGCTTTTG
The DNA here is from genome assembly GCA_036654795.1 of Tannerellaceae bacterium. GTDB lineage: Bacteria > Bacteroidota > Bacteroidia > Bacteroidales > Tannerellaceae > JAVVRI01. The sequence continues at coordinate 19,340 of JAVVRI010000010.1, read as the reverse complement.
CCTTTATGGAAACGATTTGGACGACACCACTTCGCCTATCGAAGCAGGTCTGGGATGGATCACTAAGTTTGCTGAAGGAAAGAACTTTACGAACCGTGCCGAACTGGAACGTCAGAAGAAAGAGGGCGTTACCCGCAAACTGTGTGCTTTTGAATTGGCAGAGAAGGGCATCGCCCGCCACGGATACGAAATAGTAGATGGTGCGGATAATGTGATCGGAGTTGTAACTTCCGGCACGATGTCTCCCGTATTGAAAAAAGGCATTGGTATGGGTTATGTAAAACCTGAATTTGCTAAGGCTGGTACTGATGTTTACATCAAAGTACGCAACAAGAACCTAGCTGCTCAGGTAGTTAAGACCCCTTTCCGCAAGTAATTAGCGGTACATAATTCTCATGAAAAAAGCCGTTGCGAAACAAATCGCAACGGCTTTTCCGTAAAATAAGGTTTTGGTTTTAATAAGTTGTTCCCTGAAAGATGTTAGACATAGAGTAGGGGTAGATTGTACCGGTCATTCTCAGATTACGTCCGGAGAAGTTCGGGTCTACCGTAACACTGGCATTGTTCGTGTCATTCGTCAGCATAATCATCACGGTTGCCGAGATAAATACGCCTTGTACGCTCATTGACATATATACGTTTCCGTCTTTATCCGTCTTTGTTTCAATATTCGATGCTCCTCCTTGTACAGTAATGCCACCTAATCCGTTTGGGCCAGGGTACGGAGAGTTTGAGGCAATTTGTACCATCGCCTGTCCGTTGTTGAGGGAGACGAAGTTCGTGTTCGAATTTACGTAAAAGACCCTTCCGTTCATCGGTTGTACAGTTGTTGCTTCCAATACAAAAGACTGGTCTTTAATTGCTTGCACAGCCGTTTCGAATGAAATCTGACTTTGTACGGCTTGTGCGGCTTTTTTCTCTTGCTTTTTTACCTCTTCGGCGGCTTTTCTAGCGGCTTTTTCAGCTTCTTTACTTTGTGCATGCACCTGTGTGATAGCGCCCAACCCAATTACAAGGGCGAACATGAAAGTTGCTATTCTTCTCATACTTCTAAATATTTAATACGGTTTTAAATTGTATAGATTAAACATCGAAGCGTTGAAAATGGTTCTGCCAAATGAGGATTTATAGATATAATAACATTTCTACTTTTTGAAAACCAGATAGACGGCAGCTACCAGCAACAGACAGGCTAGTGCATGATTCCATTTGAAGGATTCACCTTTGAAGACAATGGTGCTGAAGGCGACGAAAACGACGAGCGTAATCACCTCTTGGATCACTTTTAACTGAATCAGGTTGAACGGGCCCCCATTGTCGCGAAAACCAATGCGGTTGGCCGGCACTTGGGCGCAATACTCAAAGAAAGCGATAGACCAACTAAACAGGATAACGCCGATAACGGGCAGATGCTCGAACCAACTGAATTGTTGCTTCATCTTCAGATGTCCGTACCAGGCACAGGTCATGAATATGTTGGATACCACCAACAATAAAATTGTATAAACTCCTTGCATAAATGTATTATATTAATTTTTTAGGTAGATAGTCAGTCTGTATGTTTGTCATACTTCCCCAAAGACTGTGCCGGGCATCCGGAGTGATAGCCTCCAACTGCTTCAATAACACTTTCGTTTCCGAACGGCTGGAACCGGATTCATACGGACAGTTTTTAAGTTGCTTACGGTATTCGTGGTAGGCGGCCAAGCGAACTAACTCCTGCTCCTCCACCAGACAAAGTGGACGGATAATCTCCATATCGAACTTATCCATCTTCAGCCGGGGGGGCATTGTGCCGAAAGCACCTTGATGGATCAGGTTCATCAACAATGTTTCCAATATATCGTCCTGATGATGCCCCAAGGCAATTTTATTGCATTTTTGCGCCTTTGCAATTTCGAAAAGCGCTTTGCGGCGTGTCCAAGAGCAAAGAAAGCAAGGTGATTTACGGGTGTCGGTCGTGGCGTCGAAGCTAGTTTCGTACACAATAAAAGGCAAATCGTAGGCGTCCGCACAGCTTTTAAGATACTCCTTGTCCGAACTATAAGGAATGTTACTCATCACGATATGCGCCACCACCACCTTGAAGCGCGGATGGTATATTTTGGAACGCCTACCCAGCAACTCCACGAGTGCTAAGGAATCCTTTCCACCCGACAAGCCAATCAGTATACGATCACCATCAGCAATAAGCCCATAGTCATAGATTGCCTTTTTCACCTTTCCCTCCACCTTTCGAAGCAGGAGTTCCTCTTCTTTTCTCTGTTTTTCCATCTGTTTTATTAAGCCGCGACAAAATTATACTATTTTTATCAGCTAACGCATGGCTCAACTAAAAATATTGTTACCTTTGAATCTGTATAACTATTTAATAGATATTGAGAAGAATGAAACGTTTAGTTAAAAAGCTGCTTTATACCCTTGGAATCGCAGTTATATGTGGAGGATTGCAGGCACAAAGCCTTGATCAGGCAAAGAAATTGTATAATGACGGGAAATTTGCGGAGGCTAAGCCGGCTTTTGAAAAGCTGATTAAGCAAGCCCCTAGTAACTCCTCGTATAACCATTGGTATGGAGTCTGTTGTTATGAAACCGGCGATCTAATTAGTGCTGAAAAGTATCTGCGTATTGCCGTAAAACGCCGTGTTCAAGAGGCTTATCGCTATATGGGGGATTTGTGTTTTCGTACTTATCGCTTCGAAGAGGCAGCCGAAATGTACGACGAATACATTGCTTTACTGGAAAAAAAGAAGCAAAATACCGAGTTGTACGACGCGAAGCTGGATTTGACCGAAAAAGCACTCCGCATGATGGAAAAGACGGAGAACATTCAGATTATAGACAGCATCGTGGTAGACAAAAACAATCTTCTTTCCGCATATACATTGAGCGAAGAGAGCGGTAATTTAGTGCGTTACGGGGATTTCTTTGAAACTAATCAACCGATCTCCTCCACCGTCTACACAAACCAAAAGGGGGACAAGATACATTACGCCCATCCGGCCGAAGATAACTTATATTGCCTCTTTAGCCAGTCCAAACTAATGGATAAGTGGGGGGACGAGAAGCAGCTTCCGATGAACGTAAACAGTAATAAAAACGATAATTATCCTTTTGTGTTGTCGGATGGGGTAACCATCTACTACGCTTCTGAAGGAAACGGTGCGTTGGGAGGATATGACTTGTTTGTGACACGATATAATACAAACTCAGATAACTATTTGGCACCTGAGCAGTTGGGGATGCCTTTCAACTCGCCTGCGAACGACTATATGTTAGTTATTGACGAGAGCAAAGGGCTGGGCTGGTTTGCCAGCGACAGAAACCAACCGGAAGGTAAAGTATGTGTTTACCTCTTCATCCCAGACGACAGCCATAAGCGTGTGGAAGGGGAGGATATGGTTGTGAAGCGTGCTCGCGCCTCCATCACAGCCATTAAGGATTCATGGGTGGCAGATGCAAATTATGCCAACTTGATCGCTTTGTCTCATAAAGAGATACCTTACGGAAAGGTGGAAATAAAGAAAGATTTTGAGTTCGTAATCAATAATAACGTGGTGTATTATACCTTGAAAGAGATAAAAAGCCCCGAAGCTCGAAATTATTATGAAAAGGTTATTTACCTAAACAAACAGATCCAACAGGTGAACGACCAGTTGGTAGCTCTGCGCACCAGCTATGTAGCTGGCAATAAAGCTAAACGCGATCAGCTTTCCCCCGCCATTCTCAAAGCAGAAGAGCAACTAAACAGTTTGCTTTATCAGCCCGACGAACAGGAAAAGAAAGCACGCAACGCAGAGATCAATTATTTACGTAACCAAAAGTAAAACAATATGTTGTTAGATGTAGCCATTATCATCTTTCTGATGGGAGTAGCCATTTTTCTGATTCTGCTGGAAGTATTCCTGTTGCCGGGTATTACGGTGGCGGGTGTAGGCGGATTCTTGTTTGCTGCGGGTGGTATCATCTTTGCCTACAACGTAGGTACAACAGCCGGAAACATAACATTGCTCCTTTCGCTGATTGCCTTTGGAGGGGCTTTCGTATGGTTACTACGCTCTAAATCATTCAGTCGTGTAGCGCTGAAAACAAACATTGATTCTCGTCTTGTTTCCAGTCGTGACCTCGGGCTTGCGGTGGGAGACGAAGGACTGACCCTTTCGCGCCTTGCTCCGATTGGTAAGGCACGGATAAAAGGACTCACGGTAGAGGCAAAATCGACTGGCGATTTTATAGACGAACACACCTCGATCGTCATTGTGCGTATTGACGGTAATAATGTAGTGGTAAAACCTAAAGAAACAGATACAAGTATTCACGTTTAAATTAATGTATATGGAAATGACCTATTTGCCTGTGGCCCTTTTGGGCGCAGCGGTATTGCTGGTGATAATCTTCTTCTACTATGTGCCGTTCCTGCTATGGATATCGGCCAAAGTATCGGGGGTGAACATCTCATTGATTCAATTGTTCCTCATGAGGATACGTAAAGTGCCTCCTTACATCATTGCAAGAGCCATGATCGAAGCCCATAAGGCTGGTATCAAAAGTCTGACACGCGACGAACTGGAGGCTCACTATCTGGCAGGTGGACACGTAGAGCGTGTGGTACATGCGCTGGTATCAGCATCGAAAGCCAATATTGACCTGTCGTTTCAGATGGCAACCGCTATCGACTTGGCCGGACGTGACGTATTCGAAGCCGTACAGATGTCTGTAAACCCGAAAGTAATTGATACGCCTCCGGTAACAGCTGTTGCCAAGGATGGTATTCAGCTGATTGCCAAAGCGCGCGTAACAGTGCGTGCCAGCATTAAGCAATTGGTAGGTGGTGCCGGCGAAGAGACGATTCTGGCCCGTGTGGGTGAAGGTATTGTGTCGTCTATCGGTTCCTCAGAAAGCCATAAAACGGTGTTGGAAAATCCGGATTCTATCTCTAAATTGGTGTTGCGCAAAGGATTGGATGCCGGAACGGCTTTCGAAATTCTTTCCATTGATATTGCGGATATCGACATAGGTAAGAACATCGGCGCATTCCTGCAAATGGATCAAGCACAAGCCGATAAGAATATTGCTCAAGCAAAAGCGGAAGAGCGCCGCGCTATGGCTGTTGCCCTTGAACAGGAAATGAAGGCTAAAGCACAGGAGGCACGTGCCAAAGTAATCGAAGCCGAAGCACAAGTACCACAGGCAATGGCCGATGCTTTCCGTAGCGGAAACCTAGGTATTATGGACTACTACAAGATGAAGAATATTGAGGCTGATACCTCTATGCGCGAAGCGATTGCCAAACCGGCAGCAGCTCCTGTGAAACCGATTAAAGATTAAAAAAAGAACAAGGTATGGCAAGAATTATTCCTGCATCCGAACTGATTATAAATGCAGATGGAAGTATTTTCCATCTGCATTTAAAACCAGAGCAGCTGTCCGATCATATTGTGTTAGTGGGTGATCCTGAACGTGTAAGTATGGTGGCCGACTACTTTGATTCTAAGGAGTGCGAAGTGTCGAACCGTGAGTTTCACAGTATTACTGGTAGCTACATGGGTAAACGTATCTCTGTTGTATCACATGGTATTGGAACGGATAATATAGACATTATATTGAATGAACTGGATGCTTTGGCTAATATTGACTTTGCTACTCGCACCGTAAAACCTGACTTTCGGCAGTTAACGCTTGTACGAGTAGGTACTTCCGGTGGGCTGCAGCCTTTCGTGCCTGTAGGTACATATGTGGCAGCAGAGCGCTCAATTGGCTTCGACGGCGTTATCTACTTCTACGCAGACACCGAACGAGTACGCGATGCCGCTTTCGAAGCGGAATTGATCCGCCAACTGGATTGGAAGCTTTCCGGGCTGTTGCCTTATGTGGTTTCGGCTGATCCTTCGCTAATTGAACAGATTACCCGCGATGATATCCTTCGTGGCGTAACGATTGCTGCTAACGGATTTTATGGTCCGCAAGGGCGCGAACTGCGCTTGCCGTTGTTCGATTCGAAACTGAATGAAAAAATAGAAGCTTTCCATTATAACGAAAGCCGGATTACCAACTTCGAAATGGAAAGCTCCTCACTGGCCGGCCTTGCTGCCCTGATGGGACATCGCGCCATGACCGTTTGTTGTATTATTGCCGGACGAGTGGACAAGCATATGAACACCGCCTACAAAGGCTCTATGACCGGACTTATTGAAACCGTGTTAGAACGTATTTAGTAGGTTTCGTTACAATACCTTCTTGAAGCGGGTGATAAACTCACCTGCCTCTTCCATGCTCAGACAGAGCGGAGGCAACAGACGAATCGTATTGGTTCCGGCTACTCCTGTAAACACTTTCTCTTCAAATAAAAGCTTGCTACGTACCTCTTTGATGGATTCTTCAAACTCGATGCCGATCATTAAGCCACGACCGCGCACTTCTTTGATGCCTGGTAACTTATGTAATTCGTTCGACAGATAGGTACCAACACGGGCTGCATTCTTTACTAACTGCTCATCTTCCATAATATCCAGTACGGCAATGGCTGCGGAACAAGCCAAATGATTGCCGCCAAACGTGGTGCCCAGCATGCCATAAACCGGTTTGAAAGCCGGACTAATCAACACAGCTCCCATTGGGAAACCGTTTGCAATGCCTTTTGCTACGGTGATAAGATCCGGTTTTATGTCGGCATACTGATGAGCGAAGAACTTGCCGCTACGTCCGTAACCAGACTGTATCTCGTCCACAATCAGACAGGTCTCATATCGTGTACAGAGTGCGCGTAGTTCCTGCATAAAACTATCTGAAGGCAATTGGATGCCCCCTACGCCTTGAATCCCTTCAATAATGACAGAGGATACATCTCCTGCGCGGAGTTCGGCTTCTACTGCAGTTGCATCATTCAGTGGCAGGTAAGTTACTTTTAAATCTTCATTTACGGGAGCTATGATTTTGGGATTGTCTGTTACGCGGACAGCCGCCGATGTACGTCCATGAAAAGCCTTTTTAAAGGCCAGTACGTGCTTCTTTCCATTCGTAAACGAAGCCAATTTTAAGGCGTTTTCGTTTGCTTCAGCTCCGGAGTTAACCAGGAATAGGGCGTAATCATCGTATCCACTTGCCTTGCCTAATTTATCAGCCAACTTCTGTTGCAAACTGTTGATTACGGAATTGGAATAGAATCCCAGCTTGTTAACCTGCTCCGTAATAGCAGTTACATAGGTGGGATGGCTATGTCCCACCGAAATAACGGCATGTCCACCATACAGGTCGAGATACTCATTTCCCTCTGCATCCCATACGTGGCAGCCTTTTCCCTTTACAATCTCTATATTAAAGAGAGGATATACGTCAAATAGATTCATGATTGCACGTTTTCTAATTGTCTGATTCATGTTTATTAAAATGCAGAAGGCTTCAGATGTAAGCCTACCGTTTCTTCGAGACCGAACAAGAGGTTCATGTTGTGAACAGCCTGTCCACTGGCACCCTTTAGTAAATTGTCTATCATCGAGGTTATAAGCAATTTACCTTCATGCTTTTGTAAATGGATCAGACATTTATTGGTATTTACGACCTGCTTTAAATCCAAATCCTTTTCGGTTACAAAGGTGAAGGAATGGTCTTCGTAGTACTTCTTGTAGATACGGATAATTTCCTCTAACTCCACTTTACAGTCTAGATAAGTAGTTGCAAAGATACCACGTGAGAAGTTGCCTCGTACGGGGATGAAGTTGATGCTACTATTGAAGCTTTTCTGCAACTGACGAAGGCTTTGCCCTATTTCTGCTAAATGCTGGTGGGTAAAAGGTTTATAGATGGATATATTATCATTTCTCCAGCTGAAGTGAGACGTGGATGAGGGTTTTACGCCTGCACCGGTTGACCCCGTGATGGCATTTACATGCAGTTCGCTATTTAGCATCAAATGCTTTGCCAATGGCAGGACAGCAAGTTGGATGCAGGTAGCAAAACATCCTGGATTGGCCACATACTGCGCTTCGCAAATGCGGCGGCGATTCAGTTCAGGCAAGCCGTAGACGAAACTGTGTTCCGGACTCTCAATGCGATAATCCATGGACAAGTCGATAATCTTCAGATTTGCGGGAATGGTGTTTGCTTCCATAAACTTTTTTGTATCACCATGGGCGGTACAGAAGAAAAGCAGATCGATTTCGCTTAGTGGCAGGGCATCGGTAAATACTAAATCCGTTTCACCGTATAAGCCACAATGCACATCGGTAATTTTATTACCGGCGTTGCTGCTACTGTTGATAAAGACAATCTCCGCGTCGGGATGGTTCAGTAGCAGGCGAATCAGTTCGCCTGCCGTATATCCTGCACCTCCAATAATACCTATCTTTACCATTAATTATTCTTTTTATCTACTGAGTAATAAATCTTCATTTGATTACCTAGAATCTTGGTGAAGCCCTTTACATCGTCTGCCGTCCAAGCTTTTTGCTCTTCACCATATACGCCAAAGTCGCTCTTCATCAAATCGTAATCGCTCTCGACGCCAACCAATGTGTAGCAGTAAGGGCGCAAGGTGATGATAACCCGTCCGGTAACATTCTTTTGTGAACTTTGCAGGAAAGCTTCCATGTCGCGCATTACAGGTTCCAGATACTGAGCTTCGTGTAGGAACATGCCGTACCAAGTACCCAGTTGGTCTTTCCAATACTGTTGCCATTTGGTAAGAGTATGCTTTTCGAGCATCTTGTGTGCATTGATGATCAGTAGTGAACCGGCAGCTTCGAAGCCTACGCGTCCCTTGATGCCGATAATGGTGTCGCCAATATGCATGTCGCGACCAATAGCCCAACGTGCACCTAGCTCTTCTACCTTGCGGATGGCATCCACCTTGTTTTCATACGTAACGCCGTTTACTCCAGCTATCTCTCCGTTTACGAAGTCGATAAACATATCTTCTTCTACCTCGTCTTCAGCTTCCAATTGTGAAGGATAAGCGCTGTCCGGCAAAGTTTGGTTGGAATGAAGGGTCTCTTTTCCGCCTACGCTGGTACCCCATAGGCCTTTGTTGATGGAATATTCCATCTTGGCAAAGTCGGCTACGTAGCCATGTTCCTTCAGATAATTGATTTCGTACTCGCGGCTCAGATTCATGTCTCGGGTAGGGGTGATAATCTCAATGTTGGGAGCTAGTACTTGAAAAGTTAGGTCGAAACGCACTTGGTCGTTACCTGCACCGGTACTGCCATGGGCTACTGCCTCTGCACCGATTTCTTTGGCATAGTTGATGATGGCAATGGCTTGGAAGATACGTTCCGAGCTAACAGATATAGGGTAAGTACCGTTACGTAGCACATTTCCAAACACCATAAACTTAATGCTCTTCTCGTAATATTCTTTCTCTATATTTAATGTTACATGCTTTACTGCACCTAACCTATAAGCCTTTTCTTCAATTGTTTTACACTCGTCGGCATCGAAACCTCCGGTGTTGGCTACTGCGGTATATATATCATACCCTTTTTCTTCTGATAAATACTTTGCGCAGAACGAGGTGTCCAAACCACCGCTAAATGCTAATACTACTTTCTTTTTCATTGTATTATTCTTGATTTTATAATGTTTTGTTTTTATCTCTTGCTTATGACCAAGTCTGCTGCACGCATCTCTTGTTCTTTCTGTTCTGTTTTCCTTCGGAGCATGTCGAACAACTCTTCGTGCATCAGGCATCGCGGGTCGCGTGGGTCGAACAGCATGGCTGTACAAATACAGTATTTATGATCCGTACGAGTCAATACGTCGTGGTTGATGCAACCTTCGCAACCTTTCCAGAAAGACTCATCGTTCGTTAGGTCAGCAAAGGTGACAGGCAGATAACCCAGCTCCGTGTTCATCTTCATCACGGCACTGCCGGAGGTAAGGCTGAACAACTTGGCTTTCGGCCACCGGAGGCGTGCCAATTGGAAAGCAGCATGTTTGATCCGCTTAGCCAGTCCTTGTTGGCGGAATTTATCCGCAACGATTAGTCCGGAGGTGGCTACATATTGCTTGTTTCCCCAAGACTCGATGTAACTGAATCCGGCAAATTCCTCTCCGTATAAGGCGATAATGACTTTGCCCTCTTTCATTTTCTGTGTTACATACTCGTGTGTACGTTTGGCTATACCTGTACCCCGTACTTTAGCCGCCGCTTCGATTGTATCCAGAATGATATCCACATATCTCTCGTGGCTTTCATCTGCCACCATTACATCAATTTCTTCTTCGTGTTCCATTTCTATATTGCGTGTTTTTATTCCTTAATGTATGAACCGGGACAGGGCCTTGGCAATGCTTTCGCGGCTGTATCCTTCGCGTGGAATGATGAGTATCGTATCATCTCCGGCAATAGTACCCAATATTTCGTCGGGTGCTTGTGTGTCTATGTCTGAAGCGATCCCCATGGCATATCCAGGACGAGTCTTAACCACGGCTAGATTTCCTGAAAACTCAATGTCCGATTGCTTTTTTGCTTGTTTCTGCTTTGCTTGCATGCCATTGCCGGTATCTGATAAACGGTATGAGTAGTTTCCGAGTTCATCATGTGCTTTGGCTACTTTCAGAAACTTAATGTCGCGCGACAACGTTGCTTGGGTAATCGAAAATCCGTTAGCATTCAATTGCTGTAGCAGTTCTTCCTGATTACTCACAATATCCGTTTCTATAATGCGGCATATAGCCTCTAATCGTTCCTTCTTTGTTCTCATTGTTGTATATTTATGCAAAACAGCGGCAAAGATAAACGTTATTATTGGATAAATATGCAATAAGAACTGGTTTTTTTAGCGAAACTGGTCATTCTTCTTGCATAAATATATTTTATGTCGGATCTACGTCATAATGTACCAGCAGTTGCTTGAATGCTGGGAGGGTATTCATTTCGGCATGCACAACGTCCAGGAGTTGGCGAAGCGGAGTGATGGCGGCTGTGACTTCAATCTTTAGGACGATCTTGCGGACATAGAAGGTCTGTATGCGCATAACCGGAGGAATGACGGGGCCTAGCACCCGTTCACCCAAACGGGCACGTAGTTTCTCGCCATATTGCGTAGCCATTTCCTGCAATACCGCTTCTTTACGGCTGCGCAAAACAAGAATGATCAGTCGGTAGTATGGAGGATAGCGAAACATGCTTCGTTCGCTCAACTGCATCGCTACCATCTCTTTGTAAGCAAACTGCTGTACCATGCGGATTAGTGGATGTTCCGGCTGACTGGTTTGCAGGATGACTGAACCTTGCTTTTCGCGCCGTCCGGCACGGCCGCTAACTTGCACCATGAGCTGGAAAGCACGCTCGTGGGCGCGAAAGTCCGGATAATTCATCAGACTGTCGGCATTGAGTATGCCTACCACCGTCACGTTTGCGAAATCCAGTCCCTTTGAAAGCATTTGCGTACCAATCAGTATTTGTGTTTTTCCTTTCTCGAAGTCGGCGATAATCCGCTCGTAGGCTGTACGGGTACGGGCGGTGTCGAAGTCCATCCGTTCGATGTGTGCTTTGGGAAATAGAGCGGTGACCTCTTCTTCCACCTTTTCAGTGCCGAAGCCCATCATCTTCAGATCCGTCATCTTACATTGCGGACACTCAGGTGGCAGGCGGAGGGTGTAGCCGCAATAGTGGCACACCAGTTGATTCTGATATTTATGGTAGGTCAGGCTGACGTCGCAATTCACGCAATGCGGCACCCAGCCACAGCCCTTGCACTCGATGACTGGGGCAAAGCCGCGGCGGTTCTGAAACAAAATGATCTGTTCGCCTGCTGCCAACGCTGTGTTCATCTTTTCGATCAGCAAGGGCGAGAAGAGGGTATCCTTCATGATCTTTTTTCGCTTTAGCTCTTTGATGTCTACTGGAATGATTTCCGGTATTAGGCAGTCGCCATAGCGGATGTTGAGCTCAATCAGACCGTACTTTCCTGTTGTTGCGTTAAAGTAGCTGTCAATGGAGGGGGTTGCCGAGCCGAGCAACGCTTTTGCTCCGTGCATGTTGGCCAGTACCAAAGCCGCGTTTCGTGCATGATAGCGCGGTGCTGGGTCTTGCTGCTTATAGCTCGTTTCATGTTCTTCGTCCACGATCACCAAGCCGAGGTCACGGAAGGGGAGGAACAAAGAAGAGCGTACGCCAAGTACTAGCATTGGTTCGTTGCCATGCAGCAGCTTATTCCATACCTCTACCCGCTCGTTGTCGGAAAACTTGGAGTGGTAGACCAGCATTTTGTCGCCAAAGAGTTTGGCCAGCCGTTCGGTTATCTGCGTCGTGATGGCTATTTCGGGCAACAGATAAAGCACCTGCCGTCCTAGGCGCAATACCTCGTCGATGAGGCGGATGTATATTTCCGTCTTTCCGCTGGAGGTTACACCATGCAGCAGGCAGACCTCTTTCGTTCGGAAGTTGTCGTGAATCTCATTATAGGCCTTCTCTTGTGCTTCGCTCAGCGGACTGAGAGGTTGGAGGCGGCAAACGGGTACTTGTAGGCGCCCTACCTCTTTCTCGTAACTTTCCAATACGCCACGCTTTAGCAAGCCTTCGAGGGTTGCGAGTGAGCAGGCGCTCTTTTCGAGCAATTCTTTGCGCCGTACCTCCATCGCCAACATTGGGTTCATTGCATGGCTTAGGTCGAGGTAGCAAAGCAGAAGTACCTCCTGCTTGTGAGCGCGTTTCATTTCGAGGAAGAGCTCTTGTAGGCGCGTTTCGTCGTGATAAGCCTCTGTAAGGCGGATAAAGGTCTGCGTTTTTGGCGAAAAACCACGTTTCAGCTGTTCGCTCACCTCTACTGCTCCACGAGCCATCAGGGTGGCAAGTATCGGCACGACGTTGCGCAGGCCGGTCTTCTTCTCTAGCTCCGCCACCGTTAGCTTCAATACGCCATGAAAGGCATCCAACACTGCCTGCTCGTTGGGGCGAAGCGGCAGTTCGGATTCGAAGTTCGGGTTGTAGGTTACCGCCGTTTCGCTCTCCAGTTTCAGTCCGGCAGGAAGGGCGGCTTTGTAAACGTCTCCCAGTTTGCAACGGTAGTATGACGCGATCCACTTCCAAAAGCGGAGTTGCGGGCGGCGGAGCACCGGCGAAGCGTCGAGCAGGGCGTACACCTCCTTGATGACAAAACTACTGTCCGGCTCGCGGTCGTGCACCTCCATCACAATGGCGGTGTAGTAACGTTTCTTTCCGAAATGTACAATCACCCGGCAACCGGGTGTTACGGCTGCGGAAAGGTCGGGAGGGAGGCTATATGTATAGCTGTCGTCCAGCGAAAGGGGGAGTATTACGTCTGCGTACTTCATATTCACATCTGCTTTTCTGTTGTCAAAAGTAACAAAAAAGGCCGGACTACTAAAGCCCGGCCTCTGTTATCTTTCTACTTTTAGGTTTTAGAACAAGATGGCAGCTGTAACGGAGAAGCCTCGGTTCTTTCCTCCTGTAATAATTTCTTTCACTAAATTGAGACTGTAATTATCCGTCAACCCCAGTCCGTAATTGATGCCTACTTGGAGGTGTTTGACCACCTCCACACCGGCGCCAAAGTTAAGGCCAGCACTAAAGCTCTTTGTTTCAAGCTGCCCACCAATCTGTTTCGGCAAGTCCCAGAACTTGGAACCTCCTACGCGGAAGCCTACATAGGGACCGGCTGCTACATATACTTTCAAGATGGGTAAACCAAATTTCCATTTCAGGTTGACCGGCACGTCGATATAATCTGTTTTCACAGTTTCCGAACCAACGCCTAACCCTTTTTGGGAATATAACACGGCGGCATCTACTCCTAATCCGGCTATCGGTACCATCACTTCCAACATCGGTCCGACTTGGAAACCCGTCACGTTGTCAGCATTAAAGACCTCTTTGCTAAAGTGAACTGACGATATGTTTACGCCGCCCTTTATACCAAACTTGATCTGAGCTTTCGCCGGAACCGCTACGAATATCAATAATGCAATTAATGCCAATCCTGTTGCTTTCTTCATCTTTCTTTTCTTTATTAATTGTTTCAAAGTGCAAATATAACACTCTAAATGCTATTTCGGTTTTAATTTCATGTTTTTATGTTTATAAAACAATAGTCCGTTGCCTACAATAGTAAGTCAGAGCAGCCGTACCAAAGCTAAGGTGCCTGTATGCTATTATGCTTTTGAGCTAGCTCGTAATTGCTTTTGAGCTGGCTCGTAATTGTTTTTGAGCCGGCTCAAAATTGATTTCGAGCCGGCTCAAAAGTATAATTAGAGTAATGTTTTGATCTAAATAGTGGTATAGAAAGGACTAACAGTTCGTACGAATATATTACAAGATTCAATAACTGTTCTTTTTTTCGCTAACGAGCCGTTTTGTTAATACGCTAAAAGCATGAATCGTCCGCGGAGCTCATCCCGCACTCGATTCATGCTTTTTTTCCTAATTATTATGGCAAAATAATTAAAGACGCACCTATTGGCTTGAGATGAAAAGGAGGGTGGATAAAGAATAGCAGAGGTCTGTAAGTAGCCTATGATTTCTCTTCCGGCCTTTCCTCGAAGCCGTCGAAAATAATTAGCTTTGCAGGTCTTCTGACTTACTTCCGGTTCTTGATGAGCGCCTTCCCATTCCTTTAAAGGAACAGTGGCAAACATGAGTTGCTCAACCGTTTGAATGAAGCTTACAGCAGCGGGACTGTTCGGGATTTTCACCCGATTCCCTTTTAATCCTCCACCCGCCGAATGCGGAAAAGAGGAACAAAGCATAACGCAAAGATAATCATTTTTTGATTATAACTACCAAATATGTCAAGTTCCTTTTCTTTAGTTGCCGAATGGTTATCTCTTTTTTCCGAATATACTTTCATTTATGAGCATCTGCATGAATTTGTCCATTTCGCTATCCTTCACGTCAAATAGTTCGTCCAGTTCGTCATCCCAAAAGTCTTCTTCTTCTTCTTCAAAATTCTCGACGTATAATTTGATCTCTTTCTTTAAGCCGCTCTTGGTGGATATCTTTTTAAGTGTGCCCATTATATCCTTGTATTCCAGTTGCATGCGATATAATAATTGCTTCAGGTGTAGATCTAAATCTTTCATAGGAACGCTGATGAGTTCTGCTATTTCTGTCGGCAAGTCGATGGTGTGTTCCATTATCAGTTGTTCATCTTTCAACTTCTTAAGTTCCTCTTTTAATACCTTGTTATAGCCTTTCAGAACCTCGTCCGGTTGAGTTTCCGGGCTTTTAATAGATTCTTCCAGCCAGTTGAGCTGCATGGTCAGTAGGGAGGAGAGGTCTTTCTTTTGATAGGCTTCGTTCAACTGCTTCATGCGCTCTTCTTTTATTTGGCGCACTTCATCATCTTGCTCCAAGTCAGGATGGAGTCCTTTAGCCAGTTCCATGTAGATGGTACGGATGGACTTCTGGGTTTGTTCCTCCTGTATCTTGCGTGTCAGTTCGGCTTTGGTCATTTTTCGTTTTTTATGAGGTGGCTCCTCTTGGAATTGGGTGTCGGGTTGTGGCTCATTTTCTGTTGGGTTGCCGTTTTCCGAGTCGCTTTGTTCTGCTTCTTTCTTTATTTGCTCCTGGATGTATTCCTCGACGAGGTTTAAAAGCTCTTCCTCTGTTTTGGCTTTTTTCATTTTAGCTGTTGGCTTAATGCCGAGTAGGAAGGGGAATACTTCCAATGCATCTTTCACCTTTTGCTTATCGATTTGCTTTTTTGAGAGGCCAGTTTGAATCATTTGATGCTTGAGATGGATGTCGCTTATCGCTTTTCTGTCTTCTTCTTCCAGCCCTGCTATTGCGTCAAGAATAGTGCTACAATGTTCTAATGTATATCCGGATAAAGCAAAACGATCCTTTTTACTTAGTTCATTCTTGTCGTATTGTTCGTCCAAATAGAAACCGATTCTGCATGACTCTTTGGCAAACGAATTCTGAAGAGGAGATAGGTTTTCCTTGAAAAAGCATTGTATGCGATTCTTCTTTTCTGGTATGACGCTCAGTTCTTCTTTTATCGAAGCTATCTTTTTGTTGAGGCGATTGAACTCTGCCTGCACTTTCGTCAAGGTCGTCTTCCCTTTTTTGATCATCGGATAAGCGGAAGGGGGCGCTTGGGCTATAATTTCGTCTCCGAAAAGTTCTTGTTGTTTGTTCTTCATATATGTAAGTAAAAAAAAGGCGTGCTTTAAGCTAGCACGCCTTTCCTGATTATCAATAAAATTACTTATTCTCCCATTAGGATTTCAAGGATTTGAACAGCGGCTTTTGCTACGGATGAACCCGGACCAAAGATAGCGGCAACACCTGCTTTATACAGGAAGTCGTAGTCTTGTGCGGGGATAACACCTCCGGCAATTACAATGATGTCCGGACGGCCTAAACGCTTGAGTTCTGCAATTACTTGCGGAATCAACGTTTTGTGTCCTGCGGCAAGAGAAGATACGCCCATTACATGTACGTCGTTCTCTACAGCTTGACGAGCTGCTTCTTCTGGAGTCTGGAACAAAGGTCCCATATCTACGTCGAAACCACAGTCTGCATAACCGGTTGCTACTACTTTAGCACCACGGTCGTGTCCGTCCTGCCCCATCTTGGCTACCATGATACGGGGTTGACGACCTTCTTTCTTAGCAAATGCTTCTGCCAGTTCGCAAGCTTTTACGAAGTCGGCATCTTTCTTTGATTCTGATGAATACACGCCTGATATAGTTCTAATGATTGCTTTATAACGACCTACTACCTCTTCGCAAGCGTCGGAGATTTCACCCAGAGTTGCACGTAATCCGGCAGCTTTGACAGCCAGATCCAGCAAGTTGCCTTCTTTCGTCTTTACACATTCCGTGATGGCGGCAAGGGCAACCTTCACTGCAGCTTCGTCACGTTTAGCCTTTACTTCGTCTAACGCCTTAATCTGATCCAGACGAACAGCTGTGTTGTCGATTTCAAGGATGTCGATCGGATCTTCTTTATCCAAACGATACTTATTTACGCCAACGATCGTCTGTTGTTTGGAGTCAATACGAGCCTGTGTACGGGCAGCCGCTTCTTCGATGCGGAGTTTTGGCAGACCGGTTTCGATGGCTTTAGCCATACCGCCCATGCTTTCGATCTCTTGAATCAACGCCCAACCTTTGTGTACAAGTTCGTGTGTCAACGTCTCAATATAGTATGAACCAGCCCATGGGTCGATTTCCTTACAGATCTTCGTCTCTTCCTGGATGTAAATTTGGGTGTTACGAGCGATACGTGCAGAGAAGTCGGTTGGAAGTGCGATGGCTTCGTCCAGTGCGTTGGTATGTAAGGATTGTGTATGTCCCAGTGCAGCAGCCATAGCCTCAATGCAAGTACGACCAACGTTATTGAACGGATCCTGCTCGGTCAGCGACCAACCTGAAGTCTGACAGTGTGTACGCAGTGCCAGTGATTTCGGGTTCTTTGCGCCGAAGCTCTTTACGATCTTAGCCCACAACATACGTGCAGCACGCATCTTGGCAATTTCCATAAAGTGGTTCACGCCGATAGCCCAGAAGAAGGATAGACGAGGGGCAAACGCATCCACATCAATACCTGCATTGATACCTGCACGCAGATACTCCATACCGTCAGCCAATGTATAAGCCATTTCAATATCTGCCGTTGCGCCGGCTTCCTGCATGTGGTAACCGGAGATAGAGATAGAATTAAACTTAGGCATCTTTTGTGACGTGTATTCGAAGATGTCGGCAATAATTTGCATAGAGAACTTAGGCGGATAGATATAGGTATTACGTACCATGAATTCCTTCAAGATATCGTTTTGTATCGTTCCTGCCATCTCTTCCAACTGAGCACCCTGCTCCAAACCGGCGTTGATGTAGAAGGCAAGGATCGGTAGTACGGCACCGTTCATTGTCATGGAGACAGACATCTTGTTCAATGGAATACCATCAAACAGCACCTTCATGTTCTCCAAAGAACAGATTGATACGCCGGCTTTACCTACGTCGCCTACCACACGTGGGTGGTTGGCATCGTAACCGCGATGTGTAGCGAGGTCGAATGCAACCGAAAGACCTTTCTGGCCGGAAGCTAGGTTACGGCGGTAGAAAGCATTCGATTCTTCTGCGGTAGAGAACCCGGCATACTGACGGATTGTCCAAGGACGCATAGCGAACATGCCGCTATACGGACCGCGTAGGTATGGAGGCAGACCGGATGCATAATTCAGATGCTCCATGCCTTCCAAGTCTTCTTTCGTATATACTGTTTTCACCTCGATATGCTCGGGTGTTTTCCAATTGGCATCTTCTACGCCATTGGCTTTTGCCCATTCGGCAACATTGGTTGCTGCAAAACCGGCATTCTTTATATCTATATTCTTAAAATTTGGTCTCATAATTGTTTCTGCTTAAGCGATTCCTAATTTTGCATTGAAAGCCTTCAGTGTGTCGAGCACGTTGCTCTTTACATTTACAAATTGATTGATGCCTTGAGCCTTCAATTCGTCCATACATGCAGGCATACCGGCTACAACAAACTCGGCTCTTCCAGCCAATGCTTTGTATGCGGCAGGTGCCAATTCAGCATATTCATCATCACTTGAACAAAGGACAACGATTTCAGCACCGGCAGTAACAGCTGCCTCTACACCAGCTTCAATGGTATCGAAGCCTAAGTTATCGATCACCTTATATCCTGCACAACCGAAGAAGTTGCAAGAGAATTGTGAACGAGCCAGACGCATTGCCAGACTACCAATAGTAAGCATGAATGCTTTCGGAGTCTTGCCGCTCTTCTCGGTGGCCAGACGAAGTTCCTCAAAGTTGGAAGCACCGCGAGCAAAATCGAGCGTAGGAATCGTTGCTTCACCGCAAGTGCCGCTGCAACCACAGCCCTCAGCTTCTTTAATCTTGGCAGCAGCCAGTTCGTTAAAGTTAGGGAATTGGTTCGTACCCAACAGAATTTCACGACGTGTAGCAATCGCTTTTCGACGGGCGATGTTCGAAGCGTTAACGGCATTTTGGATTGTTCCGTCAGCAGCAGCCATAGCAAAGCCGCCCTTGTCTTCTGTTTCGAGGAATAACTTCCATGCCACTTCAGCCAAAGAGGTCGTCAGCACTTCTACATAATAAGAACCGGCAGAAGGATCGACCACTTTATCTAAGTGACATTCTTCCTTCAACAGCAGTTGTTGATTACGAGCAATACGTTCAGAGATGTCGTCTGGTGTCTGATAAATCTTATCGAACGGACGAACAGTGATAGAATCCACACCCGCAAGGGCAGCAGACATAGCTTCTGTTTGTGAACGCAGCAAGTTTACGTGAGCATCGTAAACAGTCATGTTCCATTCGGAAGTCTGTGCGTGAATAGCCATTTTGCAAGCGCAACGGCACATACCGTCCGGCTTGTTATT
>JAVVRI010000009.1:0-29540 GCA_036654795.1 Tannerellaceae bacterium | reverse complement strand
ACCGTAAAGGACTGTTTAAACATCAATTATAAATACGATTATAGAGGAAAGATACTATTAATCCGGCAAGTCGACAAGACCGTTTGGGTAGTCAACGCTAATAAAAAAGCTCGGCAGCAAATTACAAATGGCTCGGCAGCGAAAAAAAATAGCTCGGCAGCTATTTTTTTTCGCTGCCGAGCCATTTATTCCTCTCTAACGAGACAGGAAATGAGACATGAGACATGAGCACAAAGAATGACCGCAGATTATCCTTCATTCGGAGAAGAGATAATGTGCGGTCATTCTTTAACCGGCGATTGTGTTACGCAGGTCTAATCTTTCGATAATATCTTTGTGCTTATTTAGCAGGAGCAGCTGGGGCAGCAGCGGGAGCTTCTTCAGCAGGAACAGCAGGTTGCTGAGCTGTACCGAAGTTAGGCGCAACCGTATTAGGGTCGATAGCCACAGCATCGTTCACTTGTTGCTTAATTTCAGATTGTACAACGCCACGATCAGCATGAGGGATAAATGCTGTAATAATGATACTGAACACAACCACACAGCCGGCTAATCCCCAAGTAGCCTTCTCTAAGAAGTCTGTTGTTTTGCGCACACCCATAATTTGGTTAGAAGAAGAGAATCCTGAAGCCAAACCGCCACCTTTAGAATTCTGGATCAATACGATTAAGATCAATAGTATTGAAGCAATCAGGATTAGAATAGAAATAAATACGTACATCTTAGTTTTATTTTTTAGTGTTAATAATCAATTTTTCCAAAAATCTTATTTGATCTGCAAAGTAAACATTTTTTTTCGGATATTTCAAGCTTAAATTTTTAATTATTTGCAAAGCCTTCTCATATCGCCGCTGTTTTATGTAAATATGGGCTAATGTTTCGGTAAAATAGGAGTCATCCAATGATTTAGAGTGCATGTCCGTCATCTCTTTTACCGAAAGGGGTGGCTTAATTGGTTCGTTAGCGACCTCCGCCCCCAAACCTGTGCCGCTCGCCCGATGCTCCTCGTTTTGGATAAAAGAATCAATCAGATCGTGGTGTTGCAACCGGACGGACGATTCGGTTCCGGAAAGCGCCCCCTCCTCTTCTTTCGCCAACGACCAAAAGATATAATCGGACGAAGCGGAGGGCTGAAAGAGTAATGACGTTGCCGGCCGCTGCGCTGTTTCGTCCTCACGCGAAGAAAGAAAAGCGTCAATCAATGAGAATGTATCGACCTCCGATGTTTTATCTTTCTGTATTTCTTGCATCTTCAAGCCGTATTGCTCGCCCTCAATCAGCATAAAAAGCTTCTTCCTATCCGAGACATAGACAGCCATTCTTTTAAGTTCCGTCGCAAAGCGCATATCATTCAATATAGCCAAGTTCTTCAGATAGAGCATCCGCACCGCGGAAAAAAAAGGAAACTCCTCCACCAAACATTTCAGTTCAACGAGTGTCTCCTCATTTAATAACGAAGGATTTTCAATATAGTGGTATAGGTTGGTACGTTCCATTATTACCAGTTAGCTACCGTTGCATTGTATATCTGATCGGTCAGTTCAGTTACGATCTCTTTACACAGTTCATCCTGTACTTGCTGCAACATCTGGTCGTTATTGAACTCACGATAAGCGGAAAAGCTCTGCTCGAAATCCTCTTCAGCGTTCGAACGGTTCGAATAGCGCACTCTTACGGTAATCGTCAGCTTAGTCATTGAGGCATAGGCATCTTCTCGAACAGCTTCAGGACTAAGGTCGTAACCGGTTATTTCGCCTTCCAGATCCAAATCGCCATTATTATTAACCATTTGAAGGCGTGTCTGGCGTATATATATATTTTGCAACGCATCCGTAAACACCTGCGAGAGGGGCGGATACACCAAGGGAGCCTGATTCGGAAAATCCTTGATGGTAATTGTCTTTACCTTCGTATAGTCAATGGAAGCTCCGTTAAATTTATAAGAGATAGAACATGCCGTAACCAGCATTCCTATAAGCAGAAAGATCCCTATCCGATTCTTTTTCAACATTCTATTCTAAGTTATATTCTTTAATTTTTCGATAAAGGGTTCGTTCGGATATTTTCAAGTCGGCAGCAGCATTCTTGCGACGGCCGTTATGCTTATCCAATGCTTTGCGGATCATCTCCTTTTCAACATCTTCTAACGAAAGAGATTCCTCTTCTATCGCCTCTGTGTCCTGGATGGAATGCACATTGTGGATAGGATGCGAGTAGGATGCTTCTTCACTTTCCGGCATCTGAATATTCCCGCCCATAATGTCATGTACAAGTTTTTTTAATTCATTTACATCCTTCTTCATGTCGAATAATACTTGATAGAGTATTTCTCGCTCGCTATTGAAGAACTTCTGCTCTCCCTCTTCCTTATGTAGCAGCACCGGAAACTTTTGTATATTCAGTTCAGGCAGGTAGAGACGAAGTATTTCGGCAGTTATGTCACGTTTCTCTTCAATCACAGAAATACGTTCCGTCAGATTTTTCAGCTCACGCACGTTTCCCGGCCAACGATAAGCAACCAACAACCCTCGTGCCTCATCATCCAAACGAACGGAAGGCATTCTGTATTTCTCGGCACAGTCTCCTGCAAATTTACGGAATAGCAAAACAATGTCATCAGGACGTTCACGCAAAGGAGGTATTACGATGGGCACTGTGTTCAACCGATAAAAAAGATCCTCACGAAACTTACCTTCGGCTACAGCCTGAGTCAGGTTAACGTTAGTAGCAGCAACGATGCGAACATTCGTCTTGAGCACTTTCGATGAACCCACTTTAATAAACTCACCTGTTTCCAACACACGCAGCAAGCGTGCTTGCGTAGGAGTTGGCAATTCGCCCACTTCATCTAAAAAGATTGTCCCTCCGTCAGCGACTTCAAAATAACCTTTCCGATCGGACAAAGCGCCGGTAAAGGAGCCTTTTTCATGTCCGAATAATTCAGAGTCTATCGTGCCTTCAGGAATTGCTCCACAGTTTACAGCAATATACTGCCCATGTTTACGCAAGCTGTTTTGATGGATAATCTGTGGAAAAGTCTCCTTACCTACCCCGCTCTCACCCGTAATAAGAACAGACAAATCGGTTGGCGCAACCTGAAGAGCAACATCAATTGCCCTATTCAGCCCCGGTGTATTACCGATAATACCAAAACGTTGTTTGATCTGCTGTACATCAATCTTTATCATCATATCTATCCCTTGTCTGTAATAAGTTCAGTATTTCTGACAAAATTACAAATCTTAATCCAATTAACCGCGCCCAAAAGCAGATTCTATCGACAGATTCTTATTTTTTAGCATCATAAGTTTTGTCGTACAAGAAAGCAGCCAGTTCTTTCTCGTCTGTAAACTGCTGAATGTCTGCCGCCGGAATAGGATCACCAATATAAATATCAAGCTTTTTACCTCGTTTATTAAAGGCCTCCGAAGGGATACGTAAAGTACGTACGCGCCAGTCTAACCTCCCCAACCAATAAAAGAAACCGGAATTAAGGCAATCGAAATAAACCGGGTAAACCGGCACATTTGCTTTACGAATCAAACGAAGTACACTGTGCGTCCAAGGCAGATCACACACTCTTTTCTTTTTCTTAATATAAAAGGAAATAGCGCCAGCCGGAAAAAAGCCCATAGGATGGCCATTTTTCAAACGCTCCATAGAGGTACGCACACCGTTCACATTGGCAACATTGGCGCCCCTTTTCTGAGAATCCGGCTTTACAGAAATAAAATTATCTTCCATCGCTCCTATCTTGGTCAGTATGCCATTCACCATTACACAAAAGTCGGGACGACGCGAAGCAAAAATATCAATCAGCATAATCCCATCAATAGAACCGATAGGGTGGTTGGACACGGTAATAAACGCTCCTTCCGGCAAATTATCCAGCAACTCAGCATTATGCACTTTATACGTAACATCAATCAGCGGATCACTCAGAATTGCACTTGTAAAAGCAGATCCGCGCAAATGACAACTATTGGCATGCACCTTGTTAACCTTGTCAACATTCAACCATTTAATCAATTTCTTACCCAAGAAAGTGCCCAAACGTCCCTTAAAGAGAGGGAGCATTTTTTGAAGATCAGTTATATCTACTACCGTTTCTTTCATCTATCCACCTCATTCTTATTGAAACACAGCACACATTTTCTCGTGCTTTTTCATAGCCACAAGCAACACAATATTTAATACGATGATTTCATACAAATAATAAGCCCATACCTGACCTGTCAATACAATTATAAACATAACAACTGTACGCCCATTGAAAGTAAGCATGTCAATATAACGCATGAGGTAAGAACTCTGCTTCCGAAAGCGAAGGCGCGTATCTTCAGGTATATTGTCACCGTACTTTGCATGTAGGTTGCGCAGCATAGCTTGCAGTTTAGGAGTTGCCTTTTCCTGCAACAATGTGTAACCACGATAGAGGAAATAGAAAGTTTTGGCAATACCCAGTTTCATCTCCTTATGACGAGCTTTGACTTCTTCAAAAGATTGAAACTCTGCTCCCTTATCCTTGCTGATAAAATAAAGGTGAAGTGTCTTATAATAGTCTGTAATGTTAGCCTGTACCAAATGAGACATACCAGACAAAACGGCCAAGGCAAAGAACCAAGAGGTGTCATAATCATGCATCAAACGCAAAGCGAAACCAATATAAATAGAGGCGAACCAAATATCTCCGGCAAAACCATCCAGAATACGTCCTATCGCAGACTTGATGCCCGTTAAACGTGCCAACTGTCCGTCTACACAATCCAATATATTCGCACAAACCAGCAGTAATATACCAATTATGTTATAAATCAGATCATCGTGGTAAAACATAAATCCGGTACCTGCTCCTACAAAAATAGAAATCACTGTAACCATATTCGGAGTAATTCCGGTATTCCGTAACAAACGGGCTATCCGGAATCCTATAGGACGATAAAATATACGGTCTAGCTTATTCTCGGTTTCTATTGATTTTAACGATGCCTCGTATTCTTTGTCTAAATCACTCATTTATTTCTTATTTATATGAATAACCGCCATCTACAACGATTACTTCTCCATTAAAATAACTATTTTCTATCAACATTTTGTAGACTTCAGCCAACTCTACGGGGTCACAAAAGCGACCCAATGCGACTTTGCGTTCAATATTCTGACGTATCTCAGTCGGTTTTGCTTTTTGCCATTCCGTGTCAACAAAGCCTGGAGCTACCGCGTTTACACGTAGCTCATAAGGAGTAAGAAACTTAACAAGATTCTTCACCAAAGCATGCACAGCACTTTTGGTTACCCCATAAGCTAAAGATACTGAATGGGGCTCAATCCCCATCAGCGAACCAGTAAATACAACACTACCTCCCCGATTCACCCTTCCAACAATACGTTGCAAAAGAAAAACAGGAAAATGCACATTCGCAAAAAAGACTCGTTCCCATTCAGCTAATGCCAATTGTTCGAACGGATCACGACAAGTAAGCCCTGCGTTGAAAACAATTGCATCCAAACGCAACGCGTGAGTTGTCAAATAACAATCTATAACATCAATAGAAACCGGGCTGGCAATATCAGCCTGCAACAAATGTACAGTCACCCCATAGAGCGCATGCAATTCGCAAGCAGTAGCATCTGCTGCCTCACTATCTGTTGCGTAGGTTAGTATTAATTGGTAACCGGCGCCTCCTAAACAGAAGGCCACCGCCCGCCCAATACCTTTTGTACCTCCGGTAATTAAAGCATATTTTTCCATACAAAATCCTATTTTTCCCCCTTAACCGTAACCGGTTTCACCTGCTGTTGATATTGCAGATTGGCCTCATAGGAGTCATGTATTGTTTTCTTCAGATTAGTAGACGAAACGCCTGTACCGTACGGGAAATAAAACACCTGTACACCCATATCCTTTAGATAATCGTATTTACCAAACCAATCATCCCCCACTACAAACGCATCTATATTGAGTTTCTTTACAATCTCAGTATGATCCAAGGAATGTTGCGGAATAACGATATCCGGAGTTTTGAGAGCCTCAATAATTTGAAGACGTTCACTAAACGGTATGATTGGGTGTGCTTTGTAAGAAGACACCAATTCATCCGTACTCACGCCGACGATCAAAATATCTGCCAGACTACGTGCGTAATTGATCATCCGGAGATGATTGTAATGGAACATATCAAACGTTCCGGAGGTATATACTATTGTTTTATCCTTAAACATATCGTTCCGTTTATTTTTACGTGCAAACTTACGTAAACTTTTTCTATCAAAAAAAGTTTAAAGTGAAAAACCGCTGTATGCGGGTCATTTATGCTTCCTCGTCTCTGGTAAGATCAAGTTTTTCATTATCACCACCCTTGTCAAAGTACTGCTTACGCAATGGATTTGCTGACGCCTCACGATAGATTGCCCGATTCCGGTATATATCAATTGCTGTATAAACAGCTTGACGGAAAGAATCCTCCGAAGCCAAATTTTGTCCGGCAATATCATAAGCCGTTCCATGAGCAGGCGAAGTGCGTACAATTGGTAAACCAGCTGTAAAATTCACACCATTCTCCATAGCCAACACTTTAAAAGGTGCCAATCCTTGATCATGATACATAGCCAACACACCATCAAACTTGTCGTACATGCGCGAACCGAAGAATCCATCTGCCGCATAAGGACCGAACGACATCACACCACGTTTCTCAGCCTCTTGCATGGCTGGTATGATGATTGCCTCTTCTTCTTTGCCCAGCAATCCGGCATCACCTGCATGAGGGTTCAGGGAAAGCACCGCAATGCGAGGCTTCACAATACCAAAATCCTGTTTGAGTGATAGATTAAAAATACGCAATTTGGACACAATGTCCTCCAAAGTAATTCTGGAAGCTACTTCGGAAAGGGGTATATGTCCCGTAACCAACGCAACACGCAAATTATCGTTCATCAAAATCATTAATGCCTTTTTCCCCAGCCCGCCAAAACATTCTTCCAAATACTCAGTATGTCCGGGGAAGTGAAACTGGTCATTTTGTATGTTTTGCTTATTAATAGGAGCCGTCACCAGAACATCAATCACTTCACGTTTCAGATCGGTAACAGCAGCTTCTAAAGCTTTAAAGGCGGCATCTCCAGCAATAGCAGTAGAATGAGCCAACTCCACCTTTGTTTCGTCGTCCACACAGTTAATGATATTCACCCGGTTAATACCGGCTTCTTCGGCATTGATAATGGTATTCATATTGACCGGAGCCAACTCCAACGCTTTCCGGTGGTAAGCGGCAATCTTCGATGAACCGTATATTATCGGTGTACAAAGTTCTGCCATCCGAACATCAGAAAAGGTCTTCAATATAACCTCATAACCTATGCCGTTTATGTCTCCGTGGGTGATACCCACTTTAATCAATCGTTCTTCCATCTATTTATTTATTATTTCACTTCCGTTACTCCTAAGGATTCTTCCACGGGCTCATCAAACTCACCCGGCAAGCGGAGAGTAAACAAAGCAGCTTCAATCCGGCGGATAAAGTTCCTTTTTTGTGTTTCGGGGGCAAAAACAAATCCTTCTGCTACTACCACCCGATTGTTTTTTTCATCCAAGCGAATATGACTCACAAAGGGACCGCCCATCATGTCTCCAGTCATTCTCCATAACCCTCGCATCACACCACAATATTTACCGTGCAACTTGATTGCGGAATAATCCACCCCTCCAAAACGCATCTCGGTTGCCATATAAGAATCAGGAAAGGCTCCTGGCAAATTACGCTTTAATACCGAATCCCGTTGAGCAACCAAATAATCTGCTGTAAATGTTAATGAGTCAGTATAAGGGAAGGTGTAGACAACCAAATCTGTACGCCCTGTTTGAGCATTATTGGATGCCCAGAAGAAATCCACCGAATCGCGGTAATAAGTCATATCCTCCGGTGCATTGAGCATCACGTCCATCTTGCTTTTCAGTTGATCCATCACAACCGTACTATAGTTTTTCGTCAAGATAGCAATCATACGGTTCATTTCAACCTTTACAAAGAAGTTTGTTATTTCATTTTTATGATTAGCCACATAACTTGTCAGCATCTCCAGATTAGGCGCAGTCATGGTCAACACGACCTGTCCCTGTGCCCAACGGTTATTCTCGTAATTTAAAGACACCTTCGTATATTGTCCGGCATCCACTTTTACAATCAAGATATTACGCACATATGTAAGCAATCCATCAAAATGTTCCGGACTTACATAAGATACTTTCAATGTAGGTTCAACTTGTGGTAGTCCGGGTATATCGGCTTCCAACTCACCATTGATAGCCTCTCCGGCAGCACTATCCCAACCGGCTTTGTCCATCACTACTACGACCTCATAGGCTAATCCAGTAGCCCGCGTTACCACTGATCCTGAATTGCAAGCACACATTGATGCCAGAAGTAACATAAAGCTTATAAACAAAACATGTGTTTTCATAACTCTCTACTATTATATTTTTACAAAGATAATTCTTTTCAACGTAACTCTCGCTTCTTTACTCTTTTTGCTTAGTTTTAGCAGTTGAAAGCATGCCGCAAGCAGCAAAAATATCCTCTCCGCGCGAAGCCCTGATAGTACAAACCACGCCCTTTTCAGTCAAAATATCCCGAAAAGCCTCCATCACATCCATATCCGGACTACTCAGTGACACTCCCGGTATTGCATGGAAACGAATCAAATTAACGCGACAGGGAATATTTTTCAATAAACCACATAATGCCTTCGCATGTTGAAGTGTATCATTCAAATCTTTAAAGACAATATATTCAAAAGATATCCGGCGTTGGTGAGTAAAATCTACCTGACGAATCTGCTCAAGCACTTCAAGCATCGGAAAAGCTTTCTCAACAGGCATCAGGGAAAGGCGTTCATCTGGAAAAGGAGAATGCAAGCTAACAGCCAAATGGCAATCACTTTCCTCCAAGTAGCGCTTCAAACCCTTCGTTACACCTATTGTAGAGACAGTAATGCGTTTCGGACTCCATCCATAACCATATGGGGCAGTTAGAATTTCAAGCACCTTAAATAGCTCGTCAGCATTATCCAACGGTTCGCCCATTCCCATAAATACCACATTGGTCAATGCATCACTTTCTGGCAATGATTGTATCTGGTTCAATATCTCCGACGCAGTCAGATTGGCAATAAAACCTTGCTTTCCAGTCATACAGAAAAGACAGTTCATTTTGCATCCTACCTGAGAAGAAACACATAAAGTGGCACGCTCATCAGCAGGAATATAAACCGACTCTACAAAATGACCTTCACCTGCCGCAAACAAATACTTAATTGTACCATCAACAGACTTCATGCTCTCAGCCGGAGCAACCGCACCAACTTCAAAATGCTCTTCCAGCCATATACGTTTAGCGGCTGCAATATTTGTCATATCTGCAATGGAAGTTACTTTCTTTTTATATAGCCAGTCGGTCAGTTGCTTCGCGGCATATCCAGGAAGACCGGCTTCCGTCGCTACGTTCTTGAGCTCCTCCAAAGTCATTCCCAGCAAACTTCTCTTTTCAGTCATATTTCTATTTATAAATAAGTATTCTTTTTGCAAAGATAAAAAAAGAAACGGTCGATAACGTAGATTAAGCAAACAGATAAACGCAAACAAGCGCAGATTTAAGCAGAAACTATTATTCTGCCCAATCTGCGCCTGTTTATTTATGAATAAACGTCTGCTTCTTATTAATAGAAACGGATACGGTTATCTTCTACCTCAGCCTTATTTACCAGGGATTGGATAGCTTGGTAACCGAAACGATAAGCGTTAGCGGCATCCATAGCACTAATCTGCTGTGCTTCGTCATATTCCTTAGCATCCTTTGTTTTCTCATATACACGGAATACATAAACACCGTTGTTACCCTTTACCGGAGCACTCACCTGATCCTTTTGTGCCAATGAAATCATGGCATTCAAGTTCGGTTCCATACCGATACCGGAGATACGACGTGTACCAAAGTTAACAAACTTCACTGAGTCTACAGACGATCCCATTGCTTGGGCATAAGCATCTATAGAAGTTATGTTCTTTGCAGTCAGTTCTGATGCAATCTTTTCACCCTTCTTCTGAGCAATCAGTTCAGCCTTCAACGCAGGAGCAACAGCATCTACCGAACGATAACCTTCAGGCAAAGTACTCTGTACAGTTGCAATCACAAACTTATCATTACATTCAAAAATTTCCGAGATTTTACCCTTATCATTCTGGAATGCCCAACGGATTACTGGACGGGAGTTTTTGATCGTTCCCAACAATTGGTCTGCACCTGTTATAGTTACGTTTGACATCATGTTATAACCAGCTTCCTTAGCAGCTTCGTCTAACTTTTCAGTGTTCTTATTATTCTTAGAAACAAATTGGTTCAATTCGTTATAGATATTGCTATAAGTCTTTGAACTAGGAGATACAACCATATTGATATCTGCTACTTTATACTTATTTACATTCGAGGTTCTTTCTGTAACCTTCACAAGATGGGTACCATACAATGACTTCACAACAGCCACTTCGTTAATCGGAGTGGTAAATACTGTTTTCTGAAAGTCTTCGTTAACTCCTTTTAAAGCCGTTGCTTCTGTAAACCATCCCAATTCGCCACCTTTTTCAGCAGCCTGATCAGCCGAGAATTTTTTAGCAAGTTCGGCAAAGTCTCCACCGTTCTTCAGCACATTCTTCAAACTATCAGCCAAGGCTAATGTAACAGCTTCCGTACCGGAATTCGCCAACATGATGTGACTTACTTTCACGGAGTCGGGAGCAACCTTCTTATCAACCAACTTAAACATTCTGTAACGGTCATTCTCAAATACCGGGCCATATACAGCACCGATTTCAGAGGTTGTTGCGAATTGCTTCAGTTCAGGATCAAAAGATCCCTCCGTAAAGAAAGCATCTACATAAGGAACTTCAGAGTTTTCATTGACTAGGTCAACTACCTTTTCAGAAGCTACCAACTCTTCTTTCAATGCTTCGATTTCAGTATTTGCCTTATCGTAATCTTCTTTGCTCGGACGAATGTCTACAGCAATGTAATTAATTACTTTTCCTTCTTTCTGCTTAAACATCTCCTTACGCTGATTGTAAAGCTTTTCAATTTCGCTCTTGCTCACTTCAATAGTTGAGTCAGCAATCGTAGCATATGATTGCATAGCATATACGATGTCAGCACTTTCTGCTGTTTCATTAAAAGCCTCTTTAGCATCCAATACGTTTGCAGCAATCGCTTTGCTCAGCAAACTTGAATATTTCTGTTCGATGCGTTGACGTTTGATCTGTTTTTCCCAAAACAACCAGAAGTTTTTAGCTTGCAAAAGTTGTGCTTGCTGATCGGCCGGATAAGCAGCCATGTTATCGTCACCCACAGTTTTCAAGAAATTCAACAAAGCAACTTTGTCGAAAGCACCTGTCTGCGGATTGGTAAACATCTGCATTTGCTGAATCATCGGAGAGATGTTTTCACCCTGCACCATGTCGAACAACTCTTCAGGAGAGACCGTCAGACCCAATTTAGCAACAGCTTCGTCCAACACGATTTCCTGCACCATTGCATCAAACACAGACTGACGGATCTGTGTCATATACTCTTCCGGAAGACTGGTTGAACCCGACTGCATCTTGTACATTTCGGTCATTTCATCCACTCGACCTTGATAGTCTTGAATTTTAATAACTTCCCCGTCAACTTTAGCCACTCGTTCCTGAGTCTGTCTAAAATACGTAGAACCGGAGTTCAAAAAGTCTCCAATGATAAAAGCGAACAATGCCAACCCCACTACGAGTACCAACAGTCCTGCTTTGCTTCTAATTTTTTCCAGCGTAGCCATTTATCTTTATTTATTTTTAAAGTTTATATTTCACAGTTTAAGGGCACGAAGATACGAAAAAAAGGAATTGACGCATCTTTTATTCCACTTTTTTTCATCATTCATTTACTTTCATGCGCACAAGTTCTATTTTTGTAGCCGTTACCTTAACTATCTTAAAGGTATATTTATCTATTTCCACAGATTCGTTCAATTTCGGGAACTTTTGATAGAAATGAAGAATATAACCGGCTATCGTTACATAGTCGTCCGACTCTGGCAATTCCAAATTAAACATTTCGTTTAAAGCATCTATTTCCATACGTCCGGAAAGCAGATACTCTCCTTCACCGACCTTCTTGGCCACATACGATTTTGTGTCATGCTCATCTTCTATTTCGCCGAATATTTCTTCCACCAAATCTTCCAATGTAACAATACCAGCCGTACCACCAAATTCATCCACCACAACCGCCATACTCTTTTTATCTTGCATCAGCAACTTCATTAACTTATTGGCAGCCATCGTTTCGGGAACAATAGATACACTTTTAATATTAGCCGTCCAATCTTCCGGCTTTTTAAACAACTCAAGAGAGTGAATGTATCCAATAATATCATCTATATTTTCATTATAAACTAGTATCTTTGAAAGACCAGTTTCTATAAATTTCGCTTTTAAATCTTCTGCACCTACGGTTGTATCGCAAGCAACAATTTCAGTGCGCGGCACAATACAATCACGCAACCGCACATTAGAGAAATCCAACGCATTCTGAAAAATCTTCACTTCTGTATCCATGTCCGAACTTTCGGAAGAATCCTCTATGCTCTGCTGAATAAAATAATCCAGATCTACTTTGCCCAGTGTATGCACAACATTTGTAGACAGGTTCTTCGCCCCGGCCATTTTCAACAACAAAAAAGAGACCAGCGAAGAAAATTTAGAAATAGGATAAAGCACAATGTATGCAACAAGCAACGGGATCGAAAACAAGTTAAGTAACAGATTCGGATTCAATTTGAAAATTGTTTTCGGAATAAATTCCCCAGTAAACAAGATGAGCAATGTAGAAATAACAGACTGTACCAATACAATCAGTGCCTCATTATTAACTACCCTAGCTATGTAGGGTTCCAGCACAATGGCCATTTGCAAGCCATAAACCACCAGCGCAATGTTATTACCCACCAACATGGTCGATATAAATTGGCTCGGGTTACGATAAAACAAGCCCAATATACGGCTAGAAAAGCTTTCGTTTTTCTTATCCAACTCATAGCGCAGCTTGTTAGACGAAACAAAAGCGATCTCCACACCCGAGAAAAAGGCTGAAAAAGCAAGAGAAATTAATATGTATGATAATGGATTCACTCTATTTGGTCGTTGTAGTATCCACCCGGGCAGTGTCTGCCGGAGCATCACTTACCGGAAAGATGCCTTGCGAATTAAATATCTTATACTGAGTCATATTTTGATTGGACTCGAAGCCAATCCCCGTTATTGTTTTATCTTTCTGTTCTATTCGCATAAACTTATCGGAATAGACCCTTTCTGTCTTCTGATCCCAAAAGAGTTGTTCAGTCTCAAAATGTTCACCTTCCACATTCCTCACTTTCACATTACCAATCAATTCCCAAAGACCACGTTTGTCATAAAAATAAGCAGTATCAGACTTTACGTTAAACTCTGATTGAAACAATGTGTCGAACTTTTCCACATATATTCCTTCGGGAAAGTACCAATGCGGATCGGCAGCCTTACCAAACATCAGCCACTCTTTGGCATTCAGTCTATAGCGAGTAATACCAGAATCAGAAATAAGAGTAGACACATCAGTCGTCTTCATCGTATAGGTAGTTTCCGGATCGAAAGCCACCTCAACTACCTCTTTCACCTCTTTAGCGCAAGAGGCAGAAAACAAAAGAAGCATAACAATTACCCCTGTGGTAATTGTTATGCCTTGTTTTTTCGTTTTACAAAGAAAACGTATACTAATCATAATTATCTTACTGTTGTACGCTCACCAATCCAGCCGCCAATCGTGATTGCTTTGCCTTTTTCCAGATCAGGGTGCATAAATATTTCTTCCGTAGAAGGGAAATGCGCGCGATAAGAATTAATCAAACTATTTGCGTCTTCAGCACAACTAGAATCCACTTGTTTTGCTTTTTCAAACTTATCGACAGCAGCATAATAGACAGCTCTCTTCAAAACAGCATCATCCGGGTAGATAGAACCTGCAGTTGCAGCATACATCTTACCAATCAAAAGATATGGAGCACCATTATTCGGATTGCTATCCAAAGCCTTCAAGCAATATTGTCTAGCTTTTGAATAGCTGTTTGCCTCGAATGCAAGCAACGCGATCATATAATAATCGTCTGCTTTTGACAAAGCATCTGTCTCCAGATTGGCTGCTTCTTCAAAGAACTTCATAGCCGTATCATAATCCTTTTTCTTCACAGCCTGTTTACCCAAACCGACAGCCGATTCAGCAGTAGGTTCTTGTTTGTAGGCATAAGCTGAAGCTGTAAAATAGACTTCGATCTCCTGACAACGTGTTCTTCTGAGCAAAGAAAGCGTTTCCTTCAACCAAGCAAGGTCAGCTTTGTGTTCTTCCACTTTGGCACCATATAATTTTTGCAATGTTTCGCAATCAGCCGCACCACTACCTGCAAAGGCAGCATCCACATTTGCTTTAAATGTATTCAGTGCTGTTAGTTCCTTTTCATTATTGGCAGCTTTAGCTGCTGTAATCTGATTATCAAATATAGCAGAAATCTTCAAGTAATCCTGAATATACTGTTCTTTCATATTCGGATCGTTCATCATCATGTTCAACGAAGCAAAAGTGTAAAGAGAAGCAGCTAGTGCTTCGGTTTGGTCACCATACTCAGTCACCACTTCTTTCAACCAACCATACATTTTCTTATAATCGGCCTTTTCACCTAGCAGACGGCTATAGTCTTGTGCCTTTCGAGCCACAATCCAGTCTTTACCGTATCGCTTGTCTGCACCGAAATATTTAACGCGTTTATCATAAACATCCATAAGCTTTTCAATCAGAGCAGCCCTCTTGGTTGCATCTTTTTCATTACTAAGCTGCCAGTCTACAATACGCACGCCATACAGATAAATATCCTTCGTCGCAGCAGGACATTCAGTGTACACAATCTTCCAAAACTCCGCCGCATCCTTAAAGTTTCCGGCTTTTGCATAAGGAATAAACAAGCTGATATTGGTAATACAACGAATACTGTCTTCTCCAGATCCGTATTGAGTACCATTATCCACTCCCTTCTGCGCATAAGCACCAAATGTTCCTAAGGAACATCCGATAGCAAGTAAGAACAATTTGACCTTCATATTTATTTCTATTTAAGTTAACTACTTAGACTAATCGAGTTTAAATTTACGGAACCACATTTCATTGAAGGTATAGTTAACCGTAAAACGAAAATATTGCTCATTAATCAACGCCTTACTATCCGGTTTAACCTTCATGTAATCAAATGAAATATTTATTATAGACCGGTTATCCACCAAGGGAAGTCCTAAACCGACACTAGCACCATACTCATCATAACTAGAACCTTTAATACGCAAGTAGGAGTTACTATAGTGTACACCGGCACGATACCTCACACGACTGAAAAAAGACTTTTTATTGTAACCGGGTATATATTCACCACCTGCCCCAATACGTATGCGATTCTTAAAATCGTCCTTCTCTCCAAAAAAGCGAGCCTTGCTCCACTGTTCAAATGAGAAGTCAGCTGCCAATGTCAACTGGTTTAGTTTCATGTAAGACAAACCCAGACCAAAAGAATTTGGCGTATCGAAGGCCTTACCGGTAATTGTATCCAACTCTGCACCTCCAGCTCCACTTCCAACGCTCTGTATGTCGTATGACTTTGCGTTCAAATGTCTTGCCGGTGAATAAACCACACCCACTACCAACTTTTCTTTAGCACTAAGCGGGTGCGTATATTGCACACCAAAATCCATCTTCATATCCCGTACACGCGTCTGTTGTTCGCGCAGAACCGAATAAGTAGGATCTGAGGCTGTTGTATTAAAACTGACAATCTGTTTATGCGATATGTTTCCAAATAGAAATCCAAAATTCGCACCTACCGACAGACGGTTCTTCCAAACATCCACCGACAAACCTGCGTATAGATCACTCAACCCACCCGTTCCGTTAAACTGCTCGATATAAGCTTTCCCGTCTTGCGAAGTAAGCTGACCAAAGTTATACCCCACATAAGAATAGGGTAAAAGTCCGATACTCATCGCTATACGGCGAGTTATAGGGAACTGCATCGCAATGTATTCCACGTTCCCGTTCACATTATGATCTTTATTCGTTCCATCACTAAACCAAGATACTTGCCCGGAAGCACCAAAATCAAAGAGAAACGTCAACGAATCCATACAACTATACGAAGCCGGGTTCATTGGGTTTATTTGTTTCGACGATCGTAGTCCGTAACCAACGCCTCCCATTGCGCGACCAGCTCCAAAGGAACGGTCTGCCAATTCGCCATATCCATAACGGGTATAAGGCGAGTTCGTGTTGTTTTGTGCAACCAACAACGACATTTGAGAGAATATGAAAAAGCCAATTAGTACTACTTTATTAATTTTCAACATTATACTCTAAGATTCTGTTTAATCCTGTCAACACTAAATTAATGTCTGCAAAGATGGAGTTTTTTAGCCGTCTTTCAAAATAAAACGAATGACCGCCCGTTAAAAAAACCAAAAGGTTTGGATATTTTAGCCGATACTCGTCTATATATCCATCCATCTCGTAAACAATTCCATTTACAACTCCAGCCTGAATAGCTGTTTCCGTGCTGGTACCGATCCGGCACGTCTCATCTTGCTCTGTAACCAAGGGCAACTTTTTTGTGAAAAAGTTCAGCGCCCGAAAGCGAGTCGTCATACCCGGAGAGATATTCCCTCCAATAAAAGTACCCGATGCTTCTATGATCTCATAAGTA
This sequence comes from Tannerellaceae bacterium, assembly GCA_036654795.1. Taxonomy (GTDB): domain Bacteria; phylum Bacteroidota; class Bacteroidia; order Bacteroidales; family Tannerellaceae; genus JAVVRI01. Next base: position 12,692 of record JAVVRI010000009.1, on the reverse strand, counting down.
ATAGCCGTTCCGGCATCTATTACCAATAAATCTTTTCCCGGTTGCAGATAGTTTGCACCTACCACTGCCGCCAAACGATCTTTACCCAACGTTCGCGGCGTTTCATACTGTATGGTAATCGGCAAGGGCACCTGTTCATCCAAAAACACAAAACGCTGCAGTTTGCTCTCCAAGAAAGCAAGCAGCTCATCGTCTGTATCAATCACACTAGATAATATACCGTATGTAAAACTATATTGCTCAAATAGAGCAGAAACATCCGACACGCCTAATTGCTTGTGTGTAAAAGAGGCGATTTGCCGCCCTCCATCATACACCGCTACCTTCGATGATGTGTTTCCTTGTTCTATAATAAGATTCACTTCTCTGATATTTTCCGCAAAGAAAAACAAAATTGATGAGATAACACGCATATTCGGCTGACAACCTCTCAAAATCTTCAATAAATATCTCATTTTACCCTTTTTCCGACCTTTTTCTATCCGAAGACGTTCCAATATGCCCCTTTAAACTTATGGCGTTGAAAAGAATATCCGGAAGCGGGTAAGGCCATCGGGATAGGTACGAAGAGAGAAGGTACAACCATGCTTAAGAAGTATCTCACGAATAAAAATAAGACCTATCCCCTGTCCATTGAGTTTGGTTGAGAAGAAGGGGGTAAAAAGTTTGGCCTCCGCCTCTTTGCTAATACCCTGTCCGGTATCTGCTATTTCTAGACAGACAGGCTGGGCGGTCGTGGTGCTAATGTATATTTGTCCGTCCTTTTGAATAGATTCAGCGGCATTCTTGATGATATTGACCAATACCTGCTCAAAGAGCGTACTGTCCAGCTTCACTTTAGGAGAGACATCACTCAGCTCCATTACGATTCGAATATTTCGGTTCTGACAGACTGTTTCCATAAAGCGCTTACATGAGCTAACCATGCTATTGAGATCCTGCTCGCACACTTGCAACTCAGGTATGCGAACAACATCGGCAAAATTGGTAATGAAACGACTCATGCTGTAGCAACGCTCTATCAAAACATGTAGCACATCGCATATATCCGCCATGTCCGCCATTCCGCTAAAGGTAGATTCCAGCGTATCCAGTGTCGAGGTGATGCCGGCTGTCGTATTGTTCACTTCGTGCGCAATCATCCTAATCACCTTTTCATACGCCTTCTTCTCCGCCTTAAACACCTCCTGCGTTAGGCTTTCCACCAGATAAAAAGGATGCTGGAAGCCTCGGTCAATAAAGGAGGAATGCGTACATTTATAAATATTGGCATCATTCAGGCGAACGGTTTGAGAGCCGTGGAGGGGTATGCGGCTCAGCTCCTCAAGCAATGGAGAATCAATATCAGTCAGCTTCTTACCAACTATTCCACCAACCGCATAACTACTCAGCATCTTGCCTGCAGCCGGATTGACAGACAACACCTGCTGATCCAGATTTAAGATAATCACCCCCATCGGCGAAGCATTGATCAGCAAATCAAGAAAATGATTCTGTTCGCGCAAGTGGAGGCGCTCATTCTTGAGCTGTTCCATCATCTTGTTGAATACGTCCACCAAGCGGTCTGCCTCCGTCTGCCCTACCAGACTGAGGCGTGAGCTAAAGTCCTGCTCCTTCAGCAACTCCATGCCGTTACCTATAATATGAAGCGGCTTGACGATGCGGCGATAGAACATGAGCAGATAAACAGCCGTGACAGCCAGCAGCGACTCCACACAAAGAAACAGGAAGAAAGAGGAGTCGCGAAAGACGTAATAAGTCAGTATTGCCATGATCGTCAGTAGCAACGCCGTCAGTATCCAGAAAAGCCCCTTCAGTCTCATCGTTCTCCTTAATTCTCTTTTTTATCCATCAGAATGCCATACTTATCCAGCCGCCTGTACAACGAGGCACGACTGATCCCCAAAACAGCTGCCACATGCGAAAGGTTGCCGGCGTGTACCTCCATGGCTTGCAGGATGGAATGCTTTTCCAGCTCGTCCAACGTCAGTCCCTGCAAGGAGACCGGCGTTCGGTGTGCACCGAAGTCCGGCGTGTTCATACACTGCCCCTCAAAGTCCACAGCGTCCAGCCACTCTTTGCCAGACACCAGCATCGTGCGCTCCACCAGATTTTTCAATTCGCGGATATTACCGGGGAAAGGAAGACGTTGCAGGAAGGTGATCGCCTCGGACGAGAACTGCACCTTCGGCAGTCCGCCTACCTCCGCCTGTCGCTCGGCAAAGTAGCGAGCCAACAGCGGTATGTCTTCTCTCCGCTCGCGCAAGGCGGGCAGATGAATCGTGATCAGGTTGATGCGATAAAACAAATCTTCACGAAAAGCACGTGCGACGACCATCTCGCGCAGATCGCGATTGGTGGCACTCACCACGCGGACATCTACCTTCCGGGGACAGCTGTCGCCCAACATCTCGAAGGTCTGATCCTGTAGCACCCGGAGCAGCTTCACCTGGCAGGAGAGTTCCAATTCGCCGATTTCATCCAGAAAGATCGTCCCCCGGTTCGCCATTTCGAAGCGCCCCGTCCGATCCATGTAGGCATCCGTAAACGCCCCTTTCTTATGTCCGAACATCTCGCTTTCAAACAGACTTTGCGAGAGTCCGCCCAAGTTCACCTTTATAAACGGATCGTTCATACGGGGGCTATTGGCATGCAAGGCTTCGGCTATCAGTTCCTTCCCCGTCCCACTCTCGCCGGTGATCAGCACAGAGGCGGTTGTGGGCGCAATGCGCGACACGGTTCCCAGCACATCCATCAGGGCAACGCTCTGCCCCACAATCTTGTCAAAATGGAACTTACGATCGGCATCCAGACGATTCAGAGGCGCGTTCACCTCCCGCTCCTGCTGGCTCAACTCCAAAGCCGTACGGATGGACTTGAGAAGGACGAGATTATTCCAAGGCTTTGTGATGAAGTCGAAAGCACCGGTCTGCATGCCTTGCACCGCCAAAGAGATAGATCCCCAGGCCGTCATCAAAATCACCGGGACATGCGGACAAAGCACCTTCACCTGCCTGAGCAGCTGTATGCCCTCTTCGCCGGAAGTAGTTAACGAGAAGTTCATGTCCATCAAGATCAGTTGCGGAGCAGCCGAACGCACCACCTCCAGCGCCTCCTTAGGACCAGGCACTGCCTCCGCTTCGAAGCCCGCCCGCTTCAGCAAGAAGGTGAGCGAGGAGCGTACAACCGAATCATCGTCTACAATCAATATCATACTTATGTTCCCTTTTGTTTTCGACTGTCAAATATACAACAATATTTCTTACCTTCTCACAATCTCTTCAAACTCCGCGTCTAAAGTGGTGTCCTTCATGAAATCGTAGAGCGTAAGGCTACGAATGTTATAGAAGTAGTTCCAATATAGATATAGCTCTTCGATGTGCTTCTGGCGGGCAAGGTCTTTTGAGTTTTGCGCGTCGTTCAGGTCGAGTATGTCTATCTTGCCGATCATAAACGTTTCGATAGACGTTTTATATCGTTTATCCGCCAAGGCGTCCACCTCGGTCGCAATCTTCAATTGTGCAGCTTGGTTGTTGAAGTTCTCCACCAGCAGAAAGATGTCTTGATTGAAGTTCATCTGCTCCTGGCGGGTACGGGAGAGTACCACCTCGCGGTTGGATTCGGCAATCTTCACCTGCCCCTTCCGTTTGCCCCAGTCCAGCAGGGGGATGCTTACCCCTACTTCCACCACCTGATTATCCATCAAGTGGTTATACGCAGTGCTGGCGGTACGGTCTTTACCGGTATAGCCCACAGAGGCAAAGAGATTGATGCTACGACGATTGCCTTTGGCAGTTGCCACCTCATAGTCCGCCTCCAGCTGACGGCGCAGGATGTTCTTGGCAAACGAATTGTTTTCCTGTGCTTTGCCAAGCACCTGTTGATAGTTCATCCGCAGATCCGGAGCCGATTCGGGCAACACAGGCACAATCACGTCCTGCTCGCTCAGCCCAAGGAACGAACGAAGCCGAAACATGTTGGCTTTTAAGGCAGATTGTGCTTCCGTCAGTTTGCCTGTGGCCTGCAGAGCCGACTGCTTAAGTCGCATCAGTTCGCTTTCAGAGATATGACCGATCTTTCGTTTAGCGGTGGCAATGTCGTAGAGCTTATTGGCGTTTTCAAGGTTCTGAGTAGAGATCTTCAGATTCTCCTCAGCCAGCAACAAGTTGAAGAAGTAGGTAATAGCACTGATCGTCACCTTCTCCACACGCTCGATGTAGGCAGCTTTAGCCTCCTGATAGCGAACGGGCTCGATGCGGCGTTTCCACTTCTGGTTATTCACGCCAAAGATAGGTTGCGTCAGCGTCAGTCCAACCGGCACACTCATAAACTCATTATAAGCACCCGCTCCCAACTGGCGTGTAAAGTCGAGGGAGGTATTCAAGGAGATCTTGCCACCAGTCAGGGCAATATTCTGGTCGATAGAGACCGCACCGTTCAGCCCCAAGAAGTTATCCTGCACATAGGTGTACGCACCATCCGCTTGCTGATATTTATTGTAGCGCTTATTATAGCGGGGCAACGTGCCGGTGAAGTTCACCTCCGGCAACTGATCTGCCTGATGAGTCCGATATTGCCAATAGGCCGTCTTCAACTCATTAAGTGCCACCGTTGCATCCACCGACTGTAGTTGCGCCAGTCCGATAGCCTCCTTCAGCGTCAGTCTCATCCCATTCTCCTCTTCCGCCTGCATACCGGCACCCGTCATACAGAGGCAAACCATTATTATATAAATCTTTTTCATTTGGATAACATTTGCCTATCCCAATGCAAAAGCCATGCCAAAAACATACACCGCTGATAATCTGTGCAATGCAATTTCACGAAGTGTCCGATAATGAACAGTGTGTCCGCTTTTACAACAATCGTAGTCGTCCGGCTTCGCGCGTCAGCTAGTGTTTACCACAGAAAGTAGAGTTTCAGTTTATTCTAACTACATGAAACTTTAGTTTCATCGTATTGAAACTTTTGTTTCTCCACAGTGAAACTTTTGTTTCATCGGCATGAAACTAAAGTTTCACACTGATGAAACCAGACTCAATTTCCTATTCATTTGTCCATAGATAGCTAAGCTGCCAATCGTCGAATGCAGGTTCTTCCTGCACGCCGTAACTCAGAAACACCTGACGGATAAAGTGTTGGTCTTCGGGCGAAAAGATTCTTTCTTTGCGTTTAAACCGATAATACGTATTCTTCCCATACGTATTCAGCAGCTTTTGCTTGATGCAATTCGCCTCAGAATAAGGAATCTGGTCAAATAGATGATCCATACCAATCGCATATTTCACAGGAGTATCCGCCAAAAAGGCTTTACATTCGCCATCGGAATCGGTACATACCGGATTTACAACTAACACCGACCAATGTGTATCGGGGATAAAACGGGCGATTTGATGCCGCAAACACTGATCTGCATGCTTGCAGTTTCCGTTAAAGCAATGTGTAAATCCGCCTGGGACCATTGCGTAATCGAGTTTTTCTATCATATCTGTTTCTGCTTTTCAATATCCGCCAAATATAATACATCCCCTCAGTACAAGCAAGTAATTAAATTAAAGTTTGTGCGAAATATGGGTGTCAGTGGCGTATGCTTCCTTCTAATTTTGCTCCTTGGGAGGTTGTTTACTATTATATACCTACTTTACATACAACAATTCATATGTTATATCTCCATTTTCCTTGCAGGTAATCTTTACCATTTCTCCTTTTTCGGGGTTATTACGCTCACTAAAAGCATCCATCGTAATATATTTCACTCCACGGAACGTATTTTCTCCATGTGCATGCAAGTGACCGCTGAAAACATAGTTCACATTATTTTCGGCAAATAGGTTCAGCAAGTAATAAAGTTCTTCTCTCGGGAAGTTCGACGAAACAACATTCGTACGCGGACGGAAGAAAGGATTATGAGTAAAAACAAAATAATTCCGGAATCCCTTTCGCATTTCATCTTCAAAGAACGAGCGCAAAAACTCCATTTGTTCCTTTCCTAACGATGCGTTGGCAGAATCAAGGAATATACACAGATCATATATATCCTTATTTGCATCCACCTCAATCATCACAAAATAAGTAGAAGCTCCAAATATCAAATTGAACAAACTCCAACCACTATGGCTTATATCATGATTTCCTACCACCGGATAGAAATGCCAGTCATCGCCTAACTTATTTTCATACCCTTGCAGGAGAGTGTCTACCGCATGATAATACTCCGACTTCGTCTCGGCAAAGTCTCCCAAATGAGCTGAAAAAAGGTAATTGCCATTCGACGCTTCATCAAAAAACTCCGTCAAACGATTCAGGTCGTTAGTCGTATGACTGTCGGCAACTATCAGAAAAGAATACTCCTTATTCTTCGCTTTCAAGAAAAATTTTTTCTTCTCGCCGTTTTTATCATCGGAATAATATTCGATGGATTGCTTTACACGGTCATTCACATTCGTATTACCGATCAAGATACCTGTAGGTTCCACCTTATCGCAACCTACATAAAGTGCCAGCATAGCAAATGCCAGCAATATATTTCTCACTTTTACCATACTCGTCTTACTCCCAATTTTAAAAATGTTTCATACTTCATTGCCAACTGATTCATACTTCCGGCCGGCCTGGCTGTAAATTCACCAAACAACCGCCAGTTTTTAGCGACATCGACTCTTGCATCCAAGCCGTACATTATATTAAAATTTTCAAATATGAAATCATCATAATTACGAATAAATAATCCGACATTCCACCAGTTCTCCCGCGGGCGGATATGCAAAGCTGTTCCAAAAGTCCATGTTATAGGTTCAAACACACTGCTACCATAAGAGAAATACCCCAAGAAGCTGTTACCCAATGTCAACTGGAAGTAACGGCTCTCCCAAGTTGCAGCTAAACGAAATAACGCCTCATTCATTTTAGAAATCTCATAGTGGCTATATACTCCTTTAGCTGATAAATAAAGATTAAATTTATAAACAGGGAAACGATAGCTGGTTTCAGCAGACAAGCCAGAAAAAGCATGTTTATTCTTAGTAGACAAATTCAATCCACCCGTCAGTTCAAAACGATCTGTAAAATTCCGGGTATAAAATCCGGTAAAGCCTCCGTAGACTCCATGTAAAGCATTGTCTCCAACCTGAAGATATGCTTTGACTTCATTCTTCTGGCCATAAACTCCAATAAATGGACATAGGAAAATGAGAAGTAATATTATCCCTTTCTTCATTTGTTGATAATTATACAAGTAACGTAAAATTCAATAAACACATTCATAATCATATTTACTTTTGAACAAGCAGAACCACAGCATTTATACGAACGCCAAAGATAAACAAAATTCCGTAATTATACCCAAAAGCAATCAATTTGCAAGTTACTTTTAGGTACGACATGCATCTCTGAATGGGAACGCCGAAAGATGCAACTTATGATAATGGCTAATTCTATTTTTTACAAAGATGGAAACAAAAAGCACAATCATATTTTCGCTTTCTTGCTTGCAGATTCAACACTTTTGTTATATATTGCACTCTGTTTCCGTTAAATAAGTCTGATACATCCCGACTGATACGGGAACTTCGTTAGAAAATGATTTCTGCTATTTTTAAACAGGCTCTAAATATCTGATTGATGAAAAAAATAATTTTAGTATGCACGCTGTCTTTCTTGGTAGGAGCGTATACAAATGTGGTAGCTCAGGCATCTTGGTTACCGGAAATAAAGAATACGAAAAAAAACATTCGGCTACTGGAATGCACATATAACGAAGCGAAGTTAAAGCAAAGTAAAGAGATCAACGTTGATTCTAACTGGGCTGTCAGTCAAGAACAAACGACAACAGATAGTGGCAAAACATATACTTTCCACTTTACCGCAAAACAGGATATGAAAGAGGCCGGCATAGCGGTTGCTTTCGATCGTTATGGCTGGACAAGCGATAATTATGTAATGATTCCATCGTCTGTCTATAATGGCAACCGGCAGCGCATCGTGAACCGTGAGTACGCATCTGGACTCGATAAAACAGATTACAACCGGAGGGAGTTGGCACTTACTTCTAATCCGATACCGCAATTGTCACCTGAATTCGGTAGAAAATCTCGTCTGGAAGTAAACATCAGTAATACAGCTACGCCAGCTATGGCTATTCTCGAACGAGCGAAGCAGAACGGAATACTTCTGCTGACAGATCAAGGAATCAACTGGGACAATCAGGTCTTGGATCATGCTCTGATCGTGGAAGAAAGTCTGGACAGAAGTATCGCCTCTTTTATTATCAGTGCGCCGGGTGTACGCGAACGTAAACCGGAATTTATCGGTTTCAGTAAAAGTCCCGATAGAGGTATTCAGGTAAAGAAAGGAGATGAAATCGTTATCCGTGTAACGGAGGTTACTTTTTTCTGTCAAGATGTACCAGAGTTATTATCACACTTCATGAAATACCGTAAGGTACATACCAACGGAGAAGTCCCTCGTAACCTGATGCCTATGAGCGAAGTGTTTGCACGTATGGTACGTAACATCGATGACCGTTATTATAAAGGTGAACAGTGGGAATATTACTGCCCAGAAAATGCCAACTGGATGTCGTATGGCTGGATAGGTGGTTTGATGAATACCTATCCTATGCTGGCCTTAGGGGATTCGGAACATCGGCAGAAAGTGAAAAACACATTCGATTTCGCTCTTTCGCGTGCTAAGGGGGAAAGTGGTTACTACTATGATGTACTGGCAGCAGACGGAAAACCGATGAAACGTGATGCTGCCGCCCAAAATCCGGGAATAGGACTGACGCGTAGAAATAGTGACATTCTTTACTGGATGGTAAAACAATTCATGTTACTGAAGCAGCAAGGTAAAACCAATGAGATCGACCCGGCATGGGAAGCGGATGTTTGCAAGCTCGCTGATGCTTTTATGAACACTTGGAAGAAAGAAGGTACTTGGGGCAATTATGTCTATGTGGAATCAGGTGATGTTGCTGTTTATAATACAACGAGTGGAGCAATGACCGTGGCAGGACTTGTATTGTCCTCTATCTATTACAATAATCCTGAATATTTGGAGACAGCGTGTCAAGCAGCCTTGGACTATTATGCTGATTTTGCTCTGCTCGGTTTTACCTCCGGAGGATGTGGTGATATTTTGCAGAATGCAGATTCGGAGACGGCCGTTGCGTTGATGACCTCCCTAATGACGCTATACGAGGCGACCGACCAAGAACAATATCTGAAACAAGCCGGCGATCTGGCCAATTTATGTGCGACTTGGACTGTTTCATTCCCTTATCGTATGCCGGAAAATACACCCTTGGCCAAACTAGGAGCCAACCTTACGGGTGCTGTATGGGCTAGTACGCAAAACAAACATGGTGCTCCTGGTTTTTGTACACAATCCGGTGATGCTTTATTCAAGTTATACCGAGCAACGGGAGAGACTCTGTATGCCGAACTGCTGCGTGATGTGATTCATGCACATGCTGAAGGAGTACAGCCAAACGGTAAAATTACGGAACGTCTTACCTATTGTGATGCAGACAGCCGTGGTTCGCGTGGTGACGGGGGACAGACTGGCTGGAATGAATTGAACGGTGCATTGATGAGTCTCGAAATCCCGGGCATCTATGTACGGATAGGCGCTAAACCTCTGTTTTATGTATTCGACCATCTGGAAGCTCATATTGTGAGTCAAACCAATAAACAGTTATTGCTGGAAATAACCAATCCTACCGCTTACAATGCCGAAGTAACCATCTTTGCTGAAAACGAGGCAGATGCTACTCGTCCTCTGGGCGATAATGCTTTCCTGCGGTGGAATCGGAAGGTAAAAGTGAATGCAGGAAAAACAATACATTATAAATTAACAGATATATAAAAAACGTACATGATCGCTTCTACTCGTCGAAGGACATCAAGATGCTGTGGTTCGGACGTTCACAAGAAAGTGAATATCCTAATGATATCTGCTATTCTTTCTTTGTGTCAAATGAAAGAATTAAAAATTAAGAGGTTGATTTATAGTCAGTCTCGCTAATAAATATTTACGGATGAAGAATATGAATAAGAAAACATTATTATCTATCGCCTCCGCCCTATTTCTAATGGGTTGTGCAGGTAGTAATTCGTGGAATTTCCATACGAATTATTTTAGTATCGACATCAACAGCGCCGGATATATCACCAGTATGAAGAATCTGACCGTACCGAACGGCCGCGAGTTCAGTCCGGCTGATAAATCTTCGCCTTTACTGTCACTGTATGATAGTAAAAACAAAATTTACTACACGCCACAGAAAGCTCATTATGATACGGAGAGCGGCGTGTTTACACTCGATTACCCCAATGGCTCAATAGCTCAGATCTCGTTGCAGTCGCAAGATAAATATTTTAAACTGACATTGAATAGCCTTGAACCACGCAATGGGATTGATGCGGTTCAGTGGGGATCGTATTACACCAATATTACCAATCTTTTGGGTGAGATTATCGGGGTAGCCCGCGATACGAGTGATGTTGTTAATTATAGTATTGGTATACTTGCACTTAACGATAATACAATTGGAGGTACGGCTGATGTAGAGGGAGATGCGGCTCCTTTCCAATATATAATTCATACCCCCGATGCCGCTCGTTTCCCTTTGCCAGATAGTTTACATGAAGGGCAGGTGTTTACTGTGGGTGGAAATGGCATTAGCGATGTAGCTTTCTATTCCAATAAAGAATCTTATTATAGAATAATGTATGGTAATGCGGCTCAGGTAGACAGTCTTGGACGTATTTTCCTTAATTACCAATCGCGCGACCGTACCAAACCGCGCAACGTATGTTATTCATTGATCCCTAACATGACGGTAAATGCTCCAAATCATATACTAACAGAATCAGTACCTGGTGTCGATTTTATCGGCTCCTCTATCGCTCTATGGGGAAGTCCGGACAGCACCGCTCTGATGGATGTGATTCAAAATATTGTCTTATCGGAAGGCTTGCCTCACCCCACCGTTAAAGGGAAATGGATAAAAGACCCAGCCGCTTACAGTCCGGATGTGATGACTAGCGGCAACCAGTACGACAGTATCATTTCTTATACTGCCCGACTGGGCTTTCCGGCTATTCATGCTTACGATCAAGGTTTCCTGCGCCCTGATCGAGCTAATGAAGGTTACCTCGATGGAAAAAAACAGGAAAAAAAACCATTCCGTTTCAATACTGGTAACAAGTCTCACCGTGAATTTGCTGACTTGGCAGCTGCACAAGGCATTATGCTGGGGCGTGTCAATATTACCAACTCCTTGGCTCCTGGTACAAAAGATGCTAGCCCTTTTCCTAGTGACAGTCTGTGTTATCAGCAGAAATATTTGTTGAAGAACGATCTTTCTTCCGACGATACAGTGATCGTGGTGGATGACCCGAAATATCTAGAAGAGATAGCCAGTTGGGAAGGACACTGCGAGAACCTGAATATGATAAAAATAGGAGGAGAGCTGATCCATTATCTGGGGGTTTCTCAAACGGCTCCTTATGTCTTGCACCATGTAAAACGCGGTTATTGGGGAACAAAACCGGTCAGCCATAAGGTCAATGATACCATCTATAAATTGCAGGTAACAATCAATTATGGCTACGAAGGCATCATTCCGAATCTCGCTCTTCAGGATAAGATTGCCGAATATTATGCAGAAGTAGCCCATCTGTGTGGTGTAACTCTCTATGACTTTGATGGCCAAGAGTTCCTCTTCAATAACGGGCATGGATATTATTCCGCCAAACGTTTCTTTCGGAAGATGTTTGAAAAGGCAAATGAGTTGGGTGTACCCAACCTTCGCTTCTCAGGTGCTACCTTGTCCGAAGGTTCTTGGCATTATCAAAGCGTATGGAATGTGGGTGGCGGACGAAATCTGTATGATCTAGATACACGTCAATGGGGAAGTGTTACTAGCCAGGGAAAAGACCTCCGGGATGTGACTTATTCCAACTACTACCCAGTCTCTTTTGGTGGTAATTTTGCTATCAAAGACACCTCTACCGTTGAACAATATGAACATATTCAAGCCATTTCTGTAGGATATGGAGCTACTTATTTCCTATCGATCAACCAGAAGGATGTAGAGACTTGTCCGCAAAAAGACAAGATATTCTCTGCTATCAGAACTTGGGAGGATGCAAGAGCAGCCAATGCCTTCCCTCGTTGCCTAAAGAAATTATTGATGGATCCTACTTACAATTGGAGACTGGAAACCGGTGTAGATGGTAACAGTTGGACGTTGTATCGCCTTGTGGATGGAAAGAAAGTCGAATTTTACCCTCTTACAAGAGCGGTGGGATATTAAGCAAGGTACTCTTACAGGACTAGTTGAGTCTCTAAAAGCACTCATGCTTTCCTGGAGTGACCTTAAAATAGAAATATCCGAATCTCCTTTCACAGTCATAACATCATGACGGACTGCGGATTACGGTGAAACGTGAAATAAAGAGGTGCTTTCACGAGCACCTCCTTATTCAAATCATCGGTATTACCTGATACAAATTCCCTAACCGGGTATGTTTACGTTCAATCCCCAATGCCATTAGCAGTTTCTGGAAACTACCGGGAGATACGCCACGCATTGCTGACGGATTCTCTTTTTTCAGACGCTGGAATATATCTACTGCAGATATAGATTATGATTCTTTGTCAGGACATATTTAAAAGATAACATAGGT
>JAVVRI010000008.1:20803-32838 GCA_036654795.1 Tannerellaceae bacterium | reverse complement strand
ACAAATCCTATTCCTGCCAGACATAGCAATGTAATGTCTAACCAGTTCATGTTATAACGTCTTCTTTACTTCTACTTCTTCGTATGCTTCGATAACGTCGCCTACTTCGATGTCGTTGTATTTGTCAATGTTCAAACCACATTCGTATCCGAAGGCTACTTCTTTTACGTCATCCTTGAAGCGCTTGAGCGAGCCCAAGTCTCCGGCATAGATCACGATGCCATCGCGGATCAGGCGTATCTTGTTGCTGCGTTTTATCTTACCCTCCTTCACCATACAACCGGCAACTGTGCCGACCTTTGTGATCTTGAACACTTCGCGTACTTCTACGTTTGCGGTAATCTCTTCCTTCATTTCCGGAGCAAGCATACCTTCCATTGCACTCTTCACCTCTTCGATTGCATCGTAGATGATGGAGTAGAGGCGAATCTCCACGCCTTCCTTCTCTGCCACGCGTCTGGCGGGTAGTGAGGGGCGTACTTGGAAACCAATTACAATCGCGTTCGACGCAGCAGCCAGTACGACATCCGATTCGGATATCTGACCCACAGCCTTGTGTATCACGTTTACTTGAATCTTCTCGCTTGAAAGGCGGATCAAGGAGTCGGACAATGCCTCTACGGAACCGTCCACGTCACCCTTCACAATCACGTTCAACTCCTGGAAGTTACCCACAGCGATGCGGCGACCGATGTCATCCAGCGTAAGCATCTTCTGCGTACGTAGTCCGAGTTCGCGCTGCAATTGTTCGCGGCGTGTGGCAATTTCGCGAGCTTCCTGTTCTGTTTCCAGCACATTGAATGTGTCGCCTGCCTGCGGAGCACCGTTCAAACCGAGAATCAATACAGGTTCGGAAGGTTTTGCTATCTCTACGCGTTGGTTACGTTCGTTGAACATGGCCTTGATGCGTCCGTGATGCGTTCCGGCTAATACAATATCGCCCATTCTTAGGGTACCGTTTTCAACCAATATGGTCGATACGTAACCACGTCCTTTGTCGAGAGACGATTCAATGATAGAACCGGTAGCACGTTTGGTCGGGTTGGCCTTCAGGTCGAGCAGGTCTGCTTCCAGCAATACCTTTTCGAGCAGTTCTTCTACGCCGATACCTTTTTTGGCGGATATTTCCTGACTTTGATATTTCCCCCCCCAGTCTTCAACTAGGTAGTTCATCTGAGCCAATGTCTCCTTGATCTTCTCAGGGTTGGCATGTGGCTTGTCTATTTTGTTAATGGCAAACACGATGGGCACTCCGGCAGCTGCGGCGTGGTTGATGGCCTCAATGGTTTGAGGCATCACGCTGTCGTCTGCTGCAACAATAATGATGGCGATGTCCGTTACTTTGGCACCACGAGCACGCATGGCGGTAAAGGCTTCGTGACCCGGTGTGTCGAGGAAGGTAATACGGCGGCCACTAGGCAACTTCACGTTGTAAGCACCGATGTGCTGTGTGATACCTCCGGCTTCACCGGCAATTACGTTTGCTTTACGGATATTATCGAGCAGTGAAGTTTTACCGTGGTCAACGTGTCCCATGACCGTTACGATCGGCGGACGGGTAACCCAGTCTTCTTCATTGTCATATTCTTCGTCTGCGCGGATGGCTTCCACCACCTCAGCACTTACATATTCTGTTTTAAAACCAAATTCATCGGCAACTATATTGATTGTTTCTGCATCCAGTCGTTGGTTGATGGAAACCATGATTCCGATGCTCATGCAAGTCCCGATTACTTTCGTAACAGGCACGTCCATCATGTTGGCTAGGTCGTTTGCAGTTACAAACTCTGTCAACTTCAAGACTAAGCTTTCGCGTTCCTCTATTTCTTGTTGCTCGTGTTCGCGCTTTACGGCTGCGTCACGTTTGTCGCGACGATATTTGGCTCCCTTGTTGTTCTTGTTTCCTTTGTTGGTAAGGCGTGCTAGCGTCTCTTTGATCTGCTTTTGTACGTCTACCTCGTTAACTTCAGCCTTTACAGGTTTTTTCAGGCGTGAGCCACCGTTGTTTTTACTGTGGTCTTCGCTTGAACGGAGTGTGGGGCGGGTAAAGTTTGTGCCTGGCGTAGTAGCTACGTCCACACGGTCTTTCTTGATGCGTTTGCGTTTTTTCTTGGCATCAGCCTCGTCTCCTACCTTGATTGGGGCGGGTTTAACAGGGCCACTCGCTTTTGCGGGTGTTCCCGGTTTGGTTGCAGCGCCCGGTGCTTTGTGTTGTCCGGGTTGCGCCGATTGAGCGGGACGGTTGCTTGTGAACTTATCTCGTTTGTCATCTCTTTCGCGCTTCTTCTCCTCTTTCGTTTTCTTTTTCGGGCGAGTCGATTGGTTGAGAGCGTTCAGGTCTATCTTTCCGGTAACCTTAATTTTAGATTCGAATTTGGTTGTATTTAGCCGAAAAAGCTCTTCTTCGCCGCTTGCAACGGTAGTAGCAGGCTCAGCTGTTTTTTCGACCTCTTTTTCAGTGTTCACTTCTTTGGGTTGCTCAACAACCTCGGGCTGTTTATTTTCGGCTTTTTCTTTTTCCACAACTATAACTTTTTCTTCTACTAATTTCTCCATAGGAACCTCATGCTTTGCAGCCACCTTCTGTTCCGGTTTGTTTTCCGTTTGTACGGCTTTTACCTCTGTCGGTTTCTCCACGATTGGTTTCTCGCTAATAAGTTTTTCAGCGATGCTCTTTTCAGTCATCACGGGCTTTTCTGCCGGGATTGGTTCCGGTGCGGGCGGAACGACTGCGGGTTGCGGCTTTACTGCTACAACGGGTGTTTTTTCTACTTCTGGTGTTTCCTGTACCTTTTTATACGGTCCATCCAAATCAATTTTTCCTTTCGTTACAATCTTGAGTTTGAATTCTTCAGGTATTTCAGTTTTAATCTCCGAGCTCTTCTCTTCTTTCACAGAAGGGGTCTCTTTTGGTGCACGCTGCTCTGGCGCAAAGCGCTCACGCTCTTTGTCTGTCAGATTTTTTCCAAACTCTTTTACGAGCAAAGCATACTGTTCATCACTGATCCTCGTGTTGGGGTTTTCCTCAACCGTATGACCTTTCTTGTGTAGGAACTCCACCACTGAGGTAATTCCTACGTTTAAATCTCTTGTTATTTTTATTAATTTTATAGGCATATCTAACTTTGTCGTAAAACATTATTCTTTGTCTTCTTCCTTCGGATCTTCCATAGCGTCTTCCGTGCTTTCAGGTGCAACTTCTTCCGTACTTTCGGTCGCGTTTTCTTCCGTTATTTCGGTCGTTGCTTCTTCAGTAGTTTTTTCGGTTACTTCTTCAGTTACTTCTTCGGCGGCCTCTTCTGTGCTTTCTTCTGCAAATTCGGCGGATAAAATAGCAAGTACCTCGTCGACTGTTGCTTCTTCAAGGTCGGCACGTTCCAGAAGTTCTGCGCGGGTCATAGCCAGTACGCCTTTGGCGGTGTAGCAACCGATGTTCTTCAGTGCTTCAATTACCCAGCTGTCTATTTCATCTGTAAATTCATCCAGATAAATATCTTCTTCGTCAGCTCCTTCTATGTCACGGAATACATCAATGGTGTATTCTGTCAGCATGCAGGCTAGCTTGATGTTCAGACCGCCTTTTCCAATTGCCAGAGATACCTCTTCAGGACGCAAATAGACTTCTGCCTTTTTATCTTCTTCACTCACTCGTATGGAGGAGATCTTGGCGGGACTCAGTGCCCGTTGTATGAATAGTGATATATTAGATGTATAGTTGATGACATCAATGTTTTCATTACGTAATTCGCGAACAATGCCGTGTATACGTGATCCCTTCATCCCCACGCAAGCTCCTACGGGGTCGATGCGGTCGTCGTATGATTCTACGGCTACTTTGGCGCGTTCGCCCGGTATGCGGGCGATGGCTTTGAGGGTTATCAGACCATCGTTGATTTCCGGTACTTCCAGTTCGAACAAGCGTTGCAGGAACACTTTGTCGGTGCGTGAAAGGATAATCTTCGGGTTGTTGTTCTGATTGTCCACCTTCTGCACGATGGCGCGGACGGTTTCCCCTTTGCGATAGAAGTCGGTTGGGATCTGTTCTGTTTTTGGGAGCAGCAATTCGTTACCCTCGTCGTCCAGCAGCAGGATCTCTTTCTTCCAGACTTGATATACGTCGGCTGTGATGATTGTGCCGATTTTGTCTTTATATTTAGCGAACAAACTGTCTTTTTGCAGTTCAAGTATTTTAGATGCCAGTGTCTGGCGCAGGTTGAGAATGGCTCGTCGGCCAAATCCGGCAAAGAATACCTCGTCTGTCACCTCTTCGCCTATTTCGCAGTCCGCATCAATTTTGCGTGCTTCGGTGAGCGTGAGTTCCAGGTTCGAGTCTTCCAATGCGTCGTCTGCCACCACCTTGCGGTTTCTCCAGATTTCGAAGTCTCCTTTCTCTGGGTTGATAATTACGTCATAATTCTCATCCGTGCCGAACATTTTAGCGATTACGTTCCGGAAGGAATCTTCCAAAACGCTGATCATTGTGTCCTTATCTATATTTTTCAACTCCTTGAACTCCGCAAGGGTGTCAATCATGCTGATTGTTTCCTCTTTCTTGGCCATAATCTTTTACTTGAATCTTATTAAGTATTTTGTATATTTTATTTCATCGAATGTATAGGTCAGATCTTCCTGAACCGTTATTTTTCGTTTGGCACCTTCGGGCTTTACTTGCTTCTCTATGGTCAGAACCAAGCCGGTCGTATCTGCCGATTTTAATATTCCTTCTAGTTTTACGCCACTTTTGAGTAACACTTCCACTTCGTTACCCACATTTTTTTGGTATTGGCGGAGTATTTTGAAGGGCGAAGTAACGCCCGCCGAGCCCACTTCCAGCTCGAAATCCTCCACTTCCCTATCCAGATGTTCCTCCAGATAGCGGCTCAGGGCTGTGCAGTCTTCAATGAAGACTCCTTCGTCATTGTCTATTTCCACAACAATAAAGTTACCCGGCTTAATAACCACATCTACCAAAAAATTGTCCGTAGAAGCTAAATGCTCCTCGGCCAACTGACATATTACGTTCCTTTCAATCATATACATACAGTTAAGAACAAAAGAAGGGGACTACCTGCCCCCTCCTCATCTTCGCTTAATCGCCGACAAATATACAAATAATCAGCGGCATTACAAAGAATTATAATTTTTTATTCATAACTTATGGTTTATAGGCATGTTTTTTAAGTTTTTTATCTATTTTCTTGTTTCTGATTACAAATTAGCTAGTTGTGCTACGTGAGAGCACTCGTATTCTCTCGTCTGCCGTAAAAAACGGCTTGTCTGCCGTAAAAAATGGCAGACGAGCCGTTGAAGTTCCAAAACAGCAGTTATTTTATTTGCATAATAGAAAATCAATAACTAATTTTACGCAAAATAAGAAGCATATGGCTAAAGAGACTAATCCTTTTATAGTTACGGGCAAAATTGAGCCTCAGTATTTTTGCGATCGAATTCAAGAGTCTGCAAGGCTTGTAAAATCTATCACTAACGGTAATAATATGGTTATTATCTCGCCACGTCGTATGGGTAAAACAGGGCTGATACAGTTTTGTTACGAAAAGACAGAAATCAAAAACCATTACTATACATTTTTCATTGACATACTTCACACTTCTAGCTTGCGAGAGTTTACCTACATTCTTGGGAAGGAAATTTTTGAAACACTGACACCTCTCAGCAAAAAAATGGCAATCTTATTTATTCAAACGTTGAAATCCATTAGCGGTAAGTTTGGTTTCGACCCATTGACTAGTTTACCTACCTTCAATGTAGAATTGGGTGACATTGATCGCCCTGAATATACATTGGAGGAGATTTTTAGGTGTTTAGCAGCGGCAGATAAGCCTTGCATTGTGGCTATTGATGAATTTCAACAAATCTCTAAATACTCCGAGAAAAATATCGAAGCATTGTTGCGTACACATATTCAGAAGATCAGCAACAGTAATTTTATATTTGCAGGAAGTGAACGGACTATGATGCAAACAATGTTTCTTTCGTCTAGCCGACCATTTTATCGTAGTTCAGATATTATGGAATTGAATGCTATTGACAAAGATCTATATGTATCGTTTATTATTGAACATTTTGAAAACCGTAACAGAAAAATCAAAACGGAGAACGTGGATAAAGTGTACGATCTTTTTAGGGGGCATACATTTTATATTCAAAAGACATTTAACGAATCGTTTGCAGATACTTCAGAGGGAGATGAATGTACACAAGAAATAATACGAATAGCTATTGACTCTATGATAGCTTATAATGAGACGATATTTCGTGAGATTTTATCAAATATTCCCGAAAAGCAGAAGATGCTTTTATATGCTATTGCTAAAGAGGGAGAAGCAACACAGATTCTTTCCGCCGACTTTATCAATCGTCATCGTTTAGCCACAGCTAGTTCTATTCAAGCCGCAGCAAAGCAGCTACTCGAAAAAGACCATATCACAGAAGTAAATAAAGTATACTCTGTTACCGACAAGTTGTTTGCTATGTGGATAAATCGAGTCTACGGAGAAAGCACTGCGGAATTAAGAATAAAGAATTAATAACCGATTAAAAATAGTAAATTATGGAAAATAAATTTATAGTAAGCATGGAAGGTACATCCATCATCGTTAAAATAGGCGAACAGTTGGCCACGAACAATGCACTGGTATTGATGGAAGAACTGGGTATCGGAACCATCATCTCCTTACAATAAAATAACACCATAACGAATTAATTGAGTGAAAATTAAAATCCATATCATTTGGGGGGGAGTTTGCCTTCTGCTGCTTACGCTAAGCATCGGTCTGTATTATTCGTATAACCATTTGTTAGCCGAAACGGCAAAGCTGCATACTCAATTGACAGACCTGACGGAGGAGGAAGAGCATACATCTGTGGTAAGACGTGTCAGCAAACAGATGGAAGATATCGCCTACCAACAAAAAGACATTTCGGACAAACAGCGTGAAAAAGCCGTCATACAGACTCAAATAGCTACCGAAATGAGAAATCAAGCAGAATCGGAACGGCTCAAAGCTCAAGACGCAGAAAGGCAAGCCGTTTCTGCCTACAAATTAGCTGAAGAGCAACGCTCTTTGGCAGAAGTGAAACAACAACAGGCCGAATACTCCAAACGGGTAGCCGACACGTTGAGCTACATTGCTTTAGGACGTTCACTCGGATCCCTGTCGGCTATGCAATATCAAGTAGAGAATCAAGATATTGCTTCATTGATGGCTTATTCAGCTTGGCTCTATACTTCCCGTTATCGAGGGGACGTATATCAACCTGCCATATTCAATGCACTCACCATCAGTAGTAAAAGTGTGACTTCATGGAGTAGATACAGAGGTGGAATTACTCGCATTGTGCCTAACCCAAGTTCAAAAGATGTTTTTATTACTGTTAGCAAATATGGTGAGATCATCCGCTGGCAGTATACCGGAGGAAACAAAATCAATGACAAATTGCTCTTCAGCGACTCCAATTATGATTTCAGAGATGCACTTATAGACAACCAAAATACGATTTATGCCTTGTCCCATAACGGATATTTGGTAGTCAAGCCGGAACAAGGAGAAAGTAAGAGTATATTACTTGATGATAAAGAATTCATGCGAATTATTCCATTCGATTCCAAGTATTTATTATTAGTTGCAAAACATTCCCTCTCTTTCTATCAAAAAGAGGGATTAAAGTTTTTGCGGACTATTCCGTTATCACAACCTATCTCGGCAGTAGGACATCAAAATAAGGATTACGTTGTTTTCGGACAAGGAGGCTTTGCTTCCAGAATCAATAAGGATGGTCAAGTAGTTCCTTTTTCAACCATGATAAAAGAAAAGGTGACGGCCTATGCCTGGTCCTCTCAACTACAGATGGGCGCGGCCGGAAGTGTCTCTGGGACCATCTATCTGCTCAATGCAGAAGGCGATATATTGAATAAACTCATCAGACACCGTTCAAATATTACCCAATTAACCTTTAATGGCAATCATCTGTTGTCTTCCAGTTATGACTGCACGCTGAATCAGTGGTACATTGGAGAAGGGAAACAGGAAGCTGTGACCGTCAGAACCACAGGTTCATGGCTTTATTGTTTTGCCTTATTAGAAGAAGGATCGATCTGGACCGGCGATGAAAGTTCCACTCTTTCGCGCATCGTCATTTCTCCGGAAGTTATGGCCTTACAAGTCAAAAATAACCTGAAGCGCGACTTCACTGATGACGAATGGCGTCACTATATAGGCGAGAATATACCTTTTGAATCATTTAAACCTAAAGCATTGCAACCATGAAGCGTATATTTCTATTCATATTAATAGCCATTCGAAGCCTGACGGCATCGGCCGACCAAGGCATACCCTTCTTTGTCAATTTTACATCGGCAGAGTATAAAGCCCATAACCGTAATTTCGATGTGGTTTGCGATGATTTCGGTTCGGTTTATATAGCCAATTTTGAAGGTGTCTTGTACTACGACCAGTCCGAATGGCGAATTATTCACACTCCCGGCATTTCACGCATCACCGATTTGTTTAAAGACAGCCGTGGAAAAATATGGGTAGGAGGCTACAATCTGTTTGGTTACCTGACGTCTTCATCCAACGGGGTGTTGCGTTTGGAGTTTTTAACCTCAGATACAGACACCTTTTTTATAGGCGAAGTAACAAATATAGACGAGACCGACCAAAAGATTCATATTCAAACCTCAAGCGGTCATAACTATACTGTAACGGGAAACCGGTTGCAAAAGACAGAAGAAGAAACGACCGTTTCCCAACCCTCTGACCCATATATAGATGGTTGTAAAATAAACCAACGACTGACACTAAAGAATGGTTGGTCATTGTTAGCTACTTCCGGTAACGGACTTGTCGCTTTGGACGGCAATGGCACTGAACTTTTTACGCTTTCTGAGCAAAACGGACTATGCAGCAACAACGTAAATCGCATAACGCCTGACGAGAAAGGATGTGTATGGGGCGCAACCGATAATGGATTGTTTTGTATAAATGCGCCATCCGCCTACAGCCATTACACTCCTGAAGAAGGATTAAAAGGGGAAGTAGCTTCCATTCATAGTGGAGCGGAAGGACTGTTTGTAGGCACTTTGCAAGGTCTTTTCAAGAAAGAGCATGAGAAATTCAAGCCTGTATCTTCCATTACACAGGCATGCTGGCAATTGGAAAGTGCAACAGACGGTAGCCTTTATGCCGCTACGGCTGAAGGTTTGTTCCAAATAAAGGGCAAGAAAATAAAACGGTTGTCAGAAGTGTTTGTGTTGTCTGTACTTCCTGACCACCAAGGAGGTTGTTATACTGGAGAGCAGAATGGTATTTATTACAATTCCCACTCAGGCGGCAGAATATTGATAGACTCCATTGAGAAAGTAACTCAATTCATGCAGAGCGAAGACGGAATACTTTGGGCAAAAACAGTGTTTGGACAAGTTTATCGAAAAAAAATGAATGAAGTAAAATTCAAACAACTAACAACAGAGGTCAATGCCCAAATGAATGATATACAGTCTTTGTTTAGAGGTGCTACAGATATCTGCCTCATAAATAAGCAAGGACTGATGAAATGGAATACGAAAGAGGGAAAATTCAATGTCGTTAAAAAACGTACGAATAAAGACATCCTTGTATTTCCCCAATTTACCTATCTCGACGAAGCCAGGAGGCTGTGGATGACAGACAACAAAGGAGAGAACTTATCTGTTTACGCAAATGAAAGTAAGCTGAAAGAATATGATGAGGCGCTGGGCCCCCTGCGTGACCTGACGGTGCGTGCTATGGACATAGATGGAACAGATATTTGGATAGGCGAAGCAAACGGCCTCCTCCATTGGCAGTCTGCAGTATCTGATGCCGGCCTTGCACAGCCCTCTCAAGTTTTTATCCGCACGGTGAGGTTGGGCAATGACTCCATTGTATGGGGTGGCTACCAGAACGGTGACACTTTGAATGCCCAGTTACCTTTTACTTACCTGAATTTGGATAGTGACTCTCGCAATATTGAATTTACTTTTTCTTCTGACCATGCTTCCATATTCGGGAAAACGACATACTGTTACCGATTGGATGGATACAGTGACTGGTCCGCATGGAGTGAAGAAACCGCAATCAGATTTGTAAATCTTTCATACGGTTCATATACTTTTCAAGTGATGGCGTGCGACAAGTATGGTCGTATCACGGAGCCTGTAAGTTTGCAATTCTCTATTTCCGCTCCCATTTATTTGAGGTCGTATTCTCTCATAGGCTATGTAGTCCTGCTAATCATACTTGTAGGTTTCATTATACGGTTGCGTATGCATCGTCTTTTGAAAGAAAAGATGCGTCTGGAAGAAGTTATAGAGCAGCGCACTTCTCAATTGATGCAGCGAAATGAAGAGATAGAGGAAAAGTCAAGAAATCTGGAAGTGGCTTTGACAGATTTGGGCAAAGCGCAAAACGAGCTGATTCGTCAGGAAAAGATGGCGACTGTAGGTTCGCTGACCAAAGGATTGATTGACCGAATCCTCAATCCGATGAACTATATTAATAACTTCTCCCATCTGACCCAAGAACTCATAAAAGATATTAGTAACAATTTGGAAGACGAAAAAGAAAATATGACTCCCGATAACTATGAAGACACAATCGATCTACTCGGCATGACATGTTCTAACTTGAAGAAAATAGAAGAACATGGCATAAATACTACCCGTATTCTGAAAGCCATGGAGGAAATGCTGAAGAATCGAAGTAACAGTATGCAGCCCATAGACCTGGCAGCAGTATGCCGGAAAAACTTTGAAATGCTGAATACCTATTATGCCGAAGACATCAAAAAATACCATATCCGTACCGAAATGCATGCATCACAAGAATTCATTGCCATAGAAGCCAATGCTGAACTGTTAAGCAAAACTTTTATGAGTCTGCTAAGTAATAGCATTTATGCTGTAAAGAAAAAATACACACAGCAGCAAGGTTATGACCCGATGATAAGTTTTCGCATTGAAATTTGCGAAGATCAACAAATCAAGCTATATGTTTGTGACAATGGTATAGGAATAGAAGAAACCATTATAGATAAGGTATTCGATCCATTTTTTACTACCAAGACCACTGGTGAAGCAGCAGGGGTAGGATTGTATTTGAGTCACGAAATTATATCGGCCCATAATGGTACCATCAGGATGGAATCCCGTAAAAACGAATACACCGAATTTGTCATCACGCTGCCGGTCAAACAAGAAGGGGCAAACAGCGTTCATGTAGAATAATATATTTCAAACATCAAAAATATACCGATATGGATGAGATAAGAGAATTAAAAGAGCAATTTGCTCACTTACAGGAGCAGATAAAGCAGCAGGAAAAGTTTGCTTCATTGGGTTTGCTGACAGCGGGTATCGTACACGAAATGCAGAACCCTCTGAAAATGAAATTCAGATTTCTCCTTTTTTTTATCTTCCTCTCTTCTGCTATATGGGCGCAGGAAGAAAAAGACTTTCGGCAAGTGTATCAGCAAGCCGAAGAGGAATATACTATAGGTCATTTTGACAAATCCATTCTTTTGCTGAACCAGAATCTGAATCTTTTTACAGGTGCCCTGAAAGCTAGTGCTTGCCGATTGATGGCTTTGTGCCACTTGGGGCTGGATAATATGGCAGAGGCGGAGAGAAATGTGTTGACACTGTTAAAGATTGACCCTTATTACAGTGTAAGTATTCATGATCCTCTGCGTTTTGTGGATATGGTGGAGAAATATAAAAAAGGCTCTACCATCACCACGGCTTCCATGCAAGCAGAAACGATTGATGAGGCTCCCGTACCTGTGACTCTAATCACTGAAGAGATGATTCAAGCATCCGGTGCTCGCAATTTGAGTGATTTATTACTGCTCTATGTCCCGGGAATGTCATTGGTAGAAAGCGATGAAGCAAATATAGCTATGCATGGAGTCTATTCCAGTTCTCAGGAAAAAATTCTAATCATGCTTGATGGTCATCGGCTAAACAGCCGGGCTACCAACTCCGAAGCACCCGACTA
>JAVVRI010000008.1:9003-20793 GCA_036654795.1 Tannerellaceae bacterium | reverse complement strand
GTTTAGAGAAGGTCAAACAGATAGAAGTCTTGCGCGGACCGGCCTCATCGCTTTATGGAAATGTGGCACTTACTGCTGTGGTCAATATTATTACAAAAAAGGGGGGCGATGTTGATGGAGCCAAAATATCTGTTGGCTATGGAAGCAATCAGACCTACCGAAGTGATTTTACATTCGGCAAGAGTGGAGTCGGTATTGATTTCATGGCATGGGCTTCGGTATATTCATCAAAAGGAGAAAAACGTAATATTGGAGTAGATCATGAAGACTTTTATGGTCAAGTTCTTATGCCCGGCAGTATGTATATTGGAGGGTATAACCACAAACCTGCCTACGACATAGGTTTTACCTGCCGTTGGAATAATCTGAAATTGTTATTTAATACGCAATATGCCAAGAAAGTACCCTCTTATACCCATGTAACTTACAATAGTCTATACGACTACGACCGTTATCCTTCAATAGAAGGTGTAACTCCCGGCCGGTCACGCCAATCATCACATCTGAATTTAAGCTATGAAAAGGCTTGGAAAAAGTCTTCATTAAAAATCTCTGCATTTGCCGATATTGACCATGCCACTCATTATGATGTTGCAGGTGATTCAGTAAAATTTGTAGGAAAAGGCATATCTAAAACACTCGATTGGAATGACCATGCGTATGGATTGAATTCTCAATATAGCCTAGAATATCAGATGGGAAAACAAAAAGGAAACTTTTTAGTTGGGGCTTTATTAGAGAATTATGTAATAAAAGATAATACTGTTATTATCGGAAGTAATTTTGATAATATAGTTTCAGGTTTAGAAGACCTTTATTATAAGGTAAGATTAGGCAATGAAATAAGCTTTTCAAGTTTTATTCAATGGAAACATTATTTAAGGACAAATCTTATTTTTAATGGAGGAGTGCGTTATGACTATAAAAAACACTATAACAAAAAAACATTAAATGCTTTCTCCCCTCGTCTTTCATTAAACTATCTTATTCAGGATGGTATGAGTCTAAAATTTGGCTATGCTCATTCTTTTGTAGATGCACCTTATCTTTATCGGGCATCTGAAAATTACGCTGGAGGTTCAAACTTAGAAGCAGAAAAAATGGATGCTTTTCAACTCTCTTTTAGAAAAGAAATTCGTAATATGAATATCACTTATGAAATAAATTCCTATTACGACCAATTATCCAATATGGTGTACTACAGCAATCTGGATTTAATGTATTTAAATGCTGGAAAAGTGGGAATTATGGGAATTGAAGGAGCTGTTTCTTATAAAACTAAAAGAATAACGGCCAACCTGACTTGTTCGTATCAACATCTGTTAAGTGCAGCAAACGACTACTCTATGGTAACCAACAAGCGCATTAATCATATACCTAATTTTATTATGCATCTAATGAGCTCTTATAAAATCTTAAGCAGTAAAAGAATGGGTGATATAGATATTCGAGGAAACATAGAATTATTATCTAAGCAGCTAGCACCTCTCAGGGGTATAACTCTTTGGCAGGGTGATAAAGAGTGTTTGAATTTTGATAATACAGAAAAAGCAAGAGCTATAGCAAATATCGGATTTTCTTATTCGTTGAAAAAAGTAAGTATAGCATTTGACGCCTATAATATTTTAAATACGAAATATCACCAAGGAGGCTCTGTTGCAACCTTAAATCCGCAACAAGGTATTAGTTTTATCAGTAAGATTAGTTACAGCTTTTAAAATTGGCATACCGAAGAAGTAATAAAGTTATCAGGTATCGGCAAGCCGAATCAGCTCTTGCCGATACTTGATAGCATGTATCCTTTTCTGAAAAAGCATGCATGCTCTTCGGGGAAAGCATGCATGCTATATGGGGGTTACCAACCGAAGTAGCGCTTTGCGTTGTTGTAACTGATGTCGCTTACCATCTTACCGATAAAGGGCAGTTCGGAGGAGGGAAGAAGGCCGCGTTCTATCTCGCTGCCAAGCAGATTGCAGAGGATGCGGCGGAAGTACTCGTGGCGCGGATAAGAAAGAAGGCTGCGCGAATCGGTCAGCATGCCTACGAATCGGCTCAGCAGACCCATGGAGGAGAGGGTGTTGAGCTGACGCTCGATGCCATCCATCTGATCGAAGAACCACCAAGCGGCACCATATTGCATCTTGCCGGGCACAGAGCTATCGTTGAAGTTGTAGACGTTGGCCACCATCAACTCGTTATCGCGCGGATTGAGGTTGTAGACGATGGTCTTCGCCAACAAGCCTTCATCATCCAGACGACTAAAGAAACGGTTCATCGGCCGAGAGACCGACTGATCGTCGATGGCGTCGAAGCCGGCATCCGCCCCCAGGAGGCGATACATACGGGCATTGTTGTTGCGGTTTGCGCCCAAATGGAACTGTTGCACCCAACCGGAGCGCGCATCCATCGCAGCTAGTTCATAGAGAAGAGCGGAGCGATATTGTCTGGCCTCATCAGCCGTTACGGGTTTTCCGGCGCGTGCTTTCATGAAGATCGCCTGTATGGCGGTATCAGTATAAGCATCTGCATAGAAGGTGCCCAGCCCATGATCGGAAAGGGTACAGCCCTCAGCCGCAAAATAGTCGTGGCGAATCTGCAAAGCCTCCACAAGCTGTGAGAAGGAAAGGATAGTAAGGCCGGAAGCTGCCTCCAACTGAACGAGATAGGCATTAAAAGCAGCAGGTACCTCTACTGCCATTACCTTGTCAGGACGCCAAGCAGGCAGGACGCGAACGGGGAAGTCGCCCCGGCGGATGACGCGGTGATACTCCAACGTATCGACCGGATCGTCCGTCGTACAGACCAGTTCCACATTCATACGCATCATCAGGCCGCGAGCACTAAAGTCCGGCCGTTGCAGCAGGGCGCTTGCCTCCTCGTAGATGCTGTCTGCCGATTCGGGATTAAACAACTGCGAGATACCAAAGATACGGCTCAGCTCGAGATGCGTCCAGTGATAGAGCGGGTTGCGCATCGTGTAAGGCATGGTTTCCGCCCATTTATGAAACTTTTCCCGCGGCGGCTTGTCTCCGGTTATAAACGCTTCCGGCACACCGTTTGCACGCATGGCACGCCATTTATAATGATCGCCCCCAAGCCATGCCTCCGTCAGGTCGGTATAGTGATAATCATTCGCAATCAGCCGCGGATCGAGGTGGCAATGATAGTCGATGATCGGCATCGGGGAGGCATACGTATGGTAAAGAATGCGCGCAGTCTCGTTTTGTAACAAAAAGTCTGGACTCATATAAGGTTTCATCGCGCTTGGTATTTATGGATAATAACTAACGAATCTTGACAAAGGGCAGTGATCCGCGCCCAGTCTCCGCCAGCAATTGCTTCGGCTGGAAAAAGCTTAGACCCCATACCTACACAACAAACACCGGCTTTGAACCAGGCAGAAAGATTCTCTTCGGTCGGTTCGACGGCTCCGGTAGCCATCAGCCTCGTCCAAGGCATAGGCGCCATCATGTTCTTGACGAACGACGGACCGCCTACGTTTCCGGCAGGAAATATCTTGCAGACGTCGCAGCCCAACTCTTGTGCATAGCCAATCTCTGTCACTGAGCCGCAGCCGGGTATATAAGGCACCAACCGGCGGTTGCACACCTTCGCCACCTCAGGATTAAACAACGGGCCGACCACAAAATTAGCGCCCAGTTGCAGGTAAAGCGCCGCTGTGGCCGGATCGACAATCGAACCGACACCCATCATCATTCCGGGACATTCACGGGCAGCATACTTCACCACCTCTGCAAAGACTTCGTGAGCAAAGTCGCCACGATTGGTAAACTCGAAAACACGCACACCGCCAGCGTAACAGGCGTGTACCACCCGACAGGCTGTAGCTGCCTCCTTATGATAAAAGACAGGCACCATGCCAGTAGTGGCCATGGTACTTAAAACTGCTATTTTGCTAAATCCGGACATAGTTATTCTTTTTATTTGTGAGTGAAGAATCGGTTAACGGGAGACGCGACCTGAGCCGTCGCCTTGCATGAGTTTTTCTACCTCGTCCACGGTTACCTGGTTATAATCTCCGTAAACGGTATGTTTCAGGCACGAGGCTGCTACGGCAAAGTCTAACGCATGCTGCTCATCGTCCGGCCAAGTAAGCAGACCGTAGATAAGACCGCCCATGAAGGAATCGCCTCCACCCACACGATCCACGATATGCGTAATGTCGTAACGGCGGGATTCATAGAGTTTTCCACCAGCATAAAGAACGCCGCCCCACGTGTTATGGTTGGCGTTGATAGAGCCGCGCAGGGTGATAATCACCTTCTTGGCACGCGGGAAACGCTCCATCAGCTGCGTGCAGACAGAACGGAAAGCAGAGGCATCCACCGCACCGGCCGTCCGGGCTGCGTCGAAGCCTTCGGGACGAATGCCGAACACCTTCTCAGCATCCTCTTCATTACCCAAAATCACATCACATCCGGCAACCAGACGGGGCATGATCTCGGCCGCTGTGTGGCCATAAAGCCAAAGGTTTTTACGGTAATTGAGGTCGCAAGAGACAGGTATCCCTAAGCGGTTTGCCGCTTCGATTGCTTCGAGGCAAGCGGCGGCAGCCCCTTCGGAAATAGCAGGCGTGATGCCTGTCCAATGGAACCAAGAGGCGCCTTGAAACACCTCGTCCCAGTCGATCATGCCGCGATGTATCGTTGATATGGAGGAGTGAGCGCGGTCGTATACCACTTTGCTGGCACGCGCAACAGCACCGGTTTCGAGGAAATAGATCCCCATCCGATCGCCACCATAAAGAATGTGTGACGTGCCTACGCCATATTTGCGCAAATCCATCACACAAGCACGCGCCACATCATTATGCGGCAGACGGGTTATAAACTCGGTAGCGACTCCATAGTTGGCCAGCGACACGGCAACATTTGCCTCGCCGCCGCCAAAAGTGGCATTCAACTCGCTACACTGATTGAAACGGAGATTACCCGGCGTAGCCAGCCGGAGCATGATCTCTCCAAAGGTTATTACTTTCTTTTCCATACGTACAATGTCTATTAGTAGGTATGCAAAAGTAACAGTTTATTTGCAATTAATCACGATGTGCACGGAAACATTGCAAAAAGAAGCGGATATTTACTTCGTAAGCGCCTTCTCGTAACGTTCAGGATCGTTGATGATGAGAAGAGCCTCTTGATAGCTGGGGTTGTCGTCGTTGATAACCTGAAAATACTCTGCCATCTCGTACAGGTCGCGAGCAATAAGCGCTTTGATCTGAAGCATGATGAGGGGTTTCGAACGGTTATATTGCTCTTCGTTGAAGGTTATCTTCTCTTCTCCGGCTAGGGTGACGAGCTGTTTCATCGTCTCTTCCGGCACTTCGAAATCGCTCTTGTAGCGGCTGAACTTGGCGTATTTCTTCTGCATCTCGGCACGGTTCTTATCCAGATAGTCCATCGCAATACGGTTCACCAATCCGGTAGCCACGACATCGCGGTGGTAGTTGGTGTAACGGGCAGTGTCCACAGGGATAAAGATGTCGGGCATAATGCCACCTCCACCGTAAACAATGCGTTTGTTCACCAGCGTATGATACTTCATCGAGTCAGGGAAGTGGATGCTGTCGGCACTCATCAATTCGCCCTTGTTATAGCGGTCTATCAGGTCGTGCTGGTAACTCTCCATCTTGCCATTCTCGTACGGTTTCTGGATGCAACGACCGGTCGGGGTATAGTAACGGGAGACGGTCAGACGGATCATAGAGCCATCGGGCATGGGTATCGGCTTCTGCACCAGTCCCTTTCCAAAAGTACGGCGGCCGAGTATCACACCACGATCCCAGTCCTGCACAGCTCCGGAGAGGATTTCGCTTGCACTTGCGCTAGACTCGTCTACCAATACCACCAAGCGACCGGTTTCGAAACCACCTCGCGTAGAAGCGTTGGCATCCTCGCGTGGCTGCTTGCTACCTTCGGTATAGACAATTAGCTTGTCCTTGCTCAGGAACTCATCGGCCAAGTCGATAGCAATATTCAGATAACCACCGCCATTGCCTTGCAAGTCGAGTATCAGGTTCTGCATTCCCTGCTTCTTCAGTTTGGCAAGCGCTTCGCGAAACTCCTCGGTAGACGAGGCGGCAAAGCGGTTCAGTTTGATGTATCCGGTCGTCTTGTCGGCCATGAAAGCAGCATCCAAGCTATACACCGGAATCTTACCACGAGTGATCGTAAAGTCGATCAACTTCGGGTCTTTGTTGCGTAACACGCCGATACGTACAACCGTACCCTTCGGACCACGCAGGCGGCGCATGATGTCGTTGTTTTTTATCTTTACGCCGGCCACAAGGGTGTCGTCCACCATAATAATACGGTCTCCAGCCATCAGACCTACCTTTTCGGAAGGGCCTCCGGGGATTACCTGTATCACGTAAAGAGTATCCGTCAGCATATTAAACTGGATGCCGATGCCGTCGAAGTTACCCTGTAAAGGCTCAGTCATCTCCTTTGTCTCCTCCGGATCCATATAGGTTGAGTGAGGGTCGAGCTTTTCAAGCATACCGACAATCGCATCTTGCACAAGTTTGCTTTCGTTCGTATCGTCTACATATAGATTTGTGATTGCATAGAGTGCCATCGACAGTTTTCGTGCATCCTGATTCACCTTCTGAGCTCCCGCTTGGGTAGCCGTAACTGCCGCAAGCAGCAGAGCTAATACAAATTGTTTCATCTTCTATTCATTTCAATCGTTCAATATAATTCTGTCTCTTTCGGTACAAACGAAGAGATATCTTTGCCATATCGGAGCAGTTCGCGTACGATGCTGGAACTGATATGTGTGTGTTCCGGCTCCGTAAAAAGGATAAAGGTCTCGATGCCTGTCAAAATACGATTCACGTCCGCAATGCTCTTTTCATATTCAAAGTCATTGACGGTACGGATGCCACGCAGAATGAACTGCGCCCCCACCTCTTTGGCAAAGTCGACAGTCAGCGAGTTATACTCCATCACCTTCACCCGCGGGTCATTCTTGTATAGGCAACGAATTGCTTCCATCCGTTTCTCCAACGAGAAGTAAGTAAGCTTCTTTTCGTTTATGCCGATGGACACGATAATTTCATCGACCAACGTAAGTCCGCGCGTCACCAAAGACTGATGGCCTATCGTGAAAGGATCGAAAGTGCCGGGAAAGAGCGCAATACGCTTCTTTAGCCCACAATTGGGAGAACTTTCACCGACCGCGCCTATATTTGCAGCATTATTATCTGTATCCATGTTCTAAGTTTATTGTTTGTTGGTCTTATAATTGTCAATCATCAATTATCAATTGTCACAATGTCTTCTTCCACAACCAAGTTATCAATGATAAAGTTCTGCCTCTCCATGGTGTTTTTACCCATATAGAACTCCAGCATATCCTTTACAAGATCTTCCTTCTTCATCGTTACGGGGTCAAGGCGGATATCCTTGCCTATAAAGTGCTTAAACTCGTCGGGTGAAATCTCGCCCAAGCCTTTGAATCGTGTAATTTCCGGGTTCTTGCCCACTGCTGCCATGGCTGCCAGACGCTCTTCTTCACTATAGCAATAGAAAGTCTTCTGCTTGTTTCGCACACGAAAAAGCGGTGTTTGCAAGATGTAGACGTGGTTACGCTTGATCAGGTCAGGAAAGAACTGCAAAAAGAAAGTGATCAGCAGAAGGCGAATGTGCATGCCGTCCACATCGGCATCGGTAGCAATAATTACCTTGTTATAACGCAGCCCGTCCAATCCATCTTCAATGTTGAGCGCAGCTTGCAGGAGGTTGAATTCCTCATTTTCATAGACAATCTTCTTCGTCAGTCCGTAACTATTGAGCGGCTTACCACGAAGACTAAAGACGGCTTGCAGGTTCGGATCGCGACTTTTCGTTATGGAGCCGCTGGCCGAATCGCCCTCAGTGATAAAGATACTACTATCCTCCATCAGCTCACCCTTCGGGTCATTTAGGTGGACGCGGCAGTCGCGCAGCTTCTTGTTGTGCAGATTGGCCTTTTTAGCACGTTCGCGCGCTAGTTTGGTTACGCCGGCAATGGCCTTGCGCTCCTTCTCGGCATCTAATATCTTACGAAGCAGGGCTTCGGATGTATCAATATTTTTATGCAGGTAATTATCCAACTCCTTCTTGATAAAGTCGCCGATAAACTTGCCCACAGACGGACCTTCGGGACCAATATCCTTCGAGCCCAGCTTTGTTTTAGTCTGGCTTTCGAATACAGGCTCTTCCACCTTGATGCTGATAGCAGCCACGATGCCGGCACGAATGTCGGAGTATTCGAAATTTTTGTTATAATACTCTTTAATCACACGGGTAACAGCCTCGCGAAAAGCAGAGAGGTGCGTACCGCCCTGTGTTGTGTATTGCCCGTTTACGAAGGAATAATACTCTTCGCCATACTGGTTGCTATGCGTGATGACCAACTCGATATCCTCACCCTTCAGATGGATAATAGGATAGAGCGGCTCAGTCGTCATATTCTCGTTTAGCAAGTCGACCAGACCGTTCTTTGAATGGAACTTCTTGCCATTATATATAATCGTCAGACCGGAGTTCAGAAAGACATAGTTTTTGAGCAGACTTTCAATAAACTCATCCTTGTAGGTATATTCTTTAAAGATTTCTTTGTCGGGAACGAAGTACACCAACGTACCATTCGGCTCATCGGAGGGTTCTATTTCCGACTCGGCAGAGACCAGCGCACGGCTGTATTCCACGCGCTTACATTCGCCATCGCGAAAAGCAGTAATCAGGAAATAGCTACTCAGGGCGTTCACCGCCTTAATGCCGACACCATTCAGGCCGACGGACTTCTTAAAGGCTTTGCTGTCGTACTTTGCACCGGTATTCATTTTACTGGACACATCCACCACCTTACCAAGCGGCACTCCACGACCAAAGTCGCGCACGGCAACCGTACCTTCAGCTACCGTAACTTCGATAGTTCGGCCATACCCCATCATGTATTCATCGATGGAGTTATCCAACACCTCTTTCAGCAGCACATAAATACCATCATCGGGATAACCTCCGTCACCTAATTTACCAATATACATACCGGGACGCCGACGGATATGCTCCATCCAGTCCAGTGTCTTTATATCGTCATCGTTGTACGCCGTCTGCTGTTGTTGTGTAGAATTCAGTTCATCCATATATTCATTGACAATGGACAATTGACAATAGACAATTATCCGAGGTTACTTTTTAAATTGACTTAATGAAGGCTCGACGCGCCTTGTGCTGTTCACGTTTGAAATAATCCCATTGTGCCTGCACGGCGCTATTGGTTTCCAGTTCGGGATTGCTCTCGGCATACTCAACGCCCAAACCTTGGTAGATCGGGATCAGATCGTTAAACAACAAAGCATTCACCCCTTTACTCTGATACTCCGGTAAGACGCCCGTCAGGTAAAGGTCGATCACCCGTGGCTTCGTCTTCAGCGCTTTCAGCAGATAAATCCAGCCAAAGGGAAACATATGTCCTTTCGCCTTCTTCATAGCCAATGCCAAACTAGGCAACGAGATACCAAAACCAACCACCACGTCGTCCTCTTCACGCACAATCAGCGTAACAAGATCGAGGCGAATCATAGGTATATACATATTCACATAGTAATCAATCTGATGGTCGGTCAGCGGGGAAAAGCTATAAAGGGGTGCATAGGCTGTATTCAGCGTTTCGAATATCTTACGCGCATACGGCCATATCTCTTTAGTCGATTTAAACTTCAAGGTTTTGAGGCCGTACTTCTTCTTTACAATTTCACCAATACGGAGGTGCTTTTCGGGTACTGCTTCTGGGATATAGATTTTAAACTCGTGCCAGTCTTGATCTTTATTGTAGCCTAGGCGCGTCAGTTGCTTTGGATAATAGGGATAATTATAAATAGTAGCCATCGTGCCCAATTGGTCGAAACCCTCCACCAACATACCTTCATGATCCATATCAGTAAAGCCCATTGGCCCGTGCATCGCGGTCATACCCTTCGCCTTCGCCCAATCTTCAGCTGTCTTAAAAAGGGCATCCACCACCTCATCGTCATCAATAAAATCCACAAAACCAAAGCGACCGTGCTTCACGTTCCACACTTCGTTACTCTGACGATTAATAATAGCAGCAATACGCCCCACGACACAGCCGTCTTTGTAAGCCAGAAAGTAAGCGGCTTCACATACTTCGAAAGCCGGATTCTTCTTTTTATCCAGCGTAACCATCTCTTCTTCTATCAGACCGGGAACATGATACGGACATTCCTTATACAGGTTGATATTAAATTTAACAAATTCTTTCAGTTCTTTCTTCCGGGTGATTTCTTTTATTACAACGCTCATTGATTCTATATATTTAAACGGCAAATTTAAACAATTAATTTGATAGCATCTCTATCAATAAGAATTAATTACCTCCCCGTAGATTCAAACAAATCCATTAGGAGACACGATTTACGAAGAGGCTGTTGCAAAAGTAAGGGCTTATTTTTGATCTTGCCTCATATATTTAATGTTTCATGTTCTATACTTGATCTTGTTACGTTTCTCGTTACCTCCTTTCTCTTTGCACGGTATGAAAGTTGTTATCGAGGGCGTCAATTATATTATCGAGGGCGTCAATAATATAAATGAGGACGTCGATAATATAAACGAGGACGTCGATAATAGATTTGGATACGAAGAAAGGACGAAAGCCCTTGCATCTCTTTACGAAGAGGGAATAGGAATTTGTTCGTTTGCGCTCTATGTAGTCATCAGTGGTTGGGGTATAAGACGCAACGAATGGCTATGTACTGCATCAAAAGACGACAATCCTCGCAACAGAGCTTGCCGTTTTAGTGCATATAGTTAATGTTTTTCATACACAAAGTGTGCAATTTGTGTATTTTTGTTTATCTTTATTGCCCATTAGATCTATTATTATGAATGAAACTGATGATATTCAGACTTTTAATAGCATATTTACGAACTACAAAGGACGTTTTGTTCACTTTGCAAGGACGTATGTGGACGATGATATGATAGCCGAAGATATCGTTGTAGAAGGTTTGATGTATTATTGGGAAAACAGAAAGAAGCTCGATTCTCATTCAAACATACTTGCCTATATACTTACCGTCATCAAGCACAAATGTCTGGATCATTTGCGCCGGATGCATATTCAGGAGGATTTTGTTGAATTTACGAAGAACAACGAAACCAGAAAGTTAAATTTGCGTATAGCTACTCTGGAGGCCTGCAACCCAGAAAGAATTTTCTCTGATGAACTCCAATCTTTGGTAGATAAAACGTTAGCCACCGTTCCGGAACAAACTCGTGAGATATTTATCAGGAGTCGATACGACAATCAAAGCCATAAAGAAATAGCTGAGGCATTGGGACTTTCTACAAAAGCGGTCGAATTTCATATAACCAAAGCCTTGAAGGTCCTTCGTGTTGCGTTGAAAGATTATTTACCACTATTGATGTGTTTCTTGGTGAAACAATAGTCTTATAGAACCTAATTTGCTTTTTATTTAAAATAAGTCATTTTTTGATTAGGGATGTTTCCCTGCCATTCGCTTTATAGATAGTAAAGCAAATAGAATGGAGAAAGAAACATTATATAGATATTTTGAAGGTCTTGCTTCCCCGGAAGAAGAAGCGGACGTTTATCGTTGGTTAGACCTTTCGTCTACCCATAAAGAAGAGCTCTTGCGCGAACGCGAGTTCTTTGATGCCATGATCCTATCCGGGAATATGAAAACACGCGCAACCGTCAAAAAGAACTTGTTGAGAATAAACAAACAATCTTTTGTGC
>JAVVRI010000008.1:4155-8993 GCA_036654795.1 Tannerellaceae bacterium | reverse complement strand
TGCGGATTATACTTTTACACCTCCGAGAAAAATGAACTTTTGTCGGCGATGAACACAATCACCGTTCCTGCCGGTCAAAGGGTAAACCTCAAACTGCCTGACGGAACCTCGGTTTGGTTGAATGCACGTTCCGAGATCGTTTATCCGGCTGTCTTTTTAGGCTCAATGCGCGAGGTAAAACTGGATGGCGAGGCCTACTTTGAGGTTGCACATAATGCAAAAAGCCCGTTTATTGTACATACGAAGAAATGTAATATTGAAGTACTGGGTACAAAGTTTAATGTCGAGGCTTATTCCGATTCTGATGATTTCTCAACGTCGCTGATGGAAGGTTCCGTAAAGGTAACGGATAAAGCAGCATCGTCTACCCCAATCATATTAAAACCAGATCAGATGGCCCATCTGGAAAATGGCCGTTTGTTGGTTTCGTCTATCGACGACTATGATCATTTCCGTTGGCGAGATGGATTGGTTTGTTTTAGAAATATGGAATTTAATGAGTTGATGACGCGTTTCGAGAAGTGTTACGGGATAGATATCATCATAGAGAATAAGAATCTAAAGGGTTATACTTGCAGCGGTAAGTTCCGAGTATCCGATGGATTGGATAATGCTTTACGTATTTTGCAGCAGGATGCCCGATACACATTTGAAAGGAATGAAGAAAACACTGTCGTTTATATAAAATAAGTCTAATCGAAAAAAATAAAGCCTATGAAGCACGAAATGGAGAAATGAAAGTTAATCTTAAATGAAATGCCGACAAGTGTCCCCACACCCATCGGCATCCAATTAACACAATTAAAAAGAACTGTATTAATCAACAACAATTACAAAGATATGAATAAAAAATTCTTATCGCGGGCTTTTTATGACAAAAACCAACGATGTAAACACTTTTTTAGAATCATGAAAATAACCTCTTTATTCCTGTTCGCATTAATCTTTTGCCTACACGCGGAGAACACGAACTCTCAGAATGTCAAGGTTACTATAAAGCAAAAGAACGCTGACTTA
This sequence comes from Tannerellaceae bacterium, assembly GCA_036654795.1. Lineage (GTDB taxonomy): Bacteria > Bacteroidota > Bacteroidia > Bacteroidales > Tannerellaceae > JAVVRI01. The sequence continues at coordinate 7,976 of JAVVRI010000008.1, read as the reverse complement.
GAAAATGTTCTGAACTCAATAGAGAATCAAACAGACTATTTGTTTGTTTATAACAAATATGTAAACGTAAACCGGAAGGTTTCTCTCGATCTAAACAAAAGCAACTTAGAAGAAGTCTTGAATCATCTATTCAAAGGCACAGACGTGAAATATACTGTAGATGGAAAGTATATCATTTTGTCACCCCGCCAAGAATCGGAAGTAACAGCCCAACAGATAGCCCAACAAGGACGAACCGTCACCGGAGTGGTGAAAGATACAAAAGGGGACCCGGTAATTGGGGCGAATGTTTCTGTTCCTAAAACAAACATAGGTACAATTACGGATATTGATGGTAAATTTACTCTGGAAGTATCGGACAATGCTCAACTGCAAGTCTCTTTTATCGGTTATCTGAGCCAAGTTGTTACAGTTGGAAATAAAACGATATTCGATATTAAATTAGCAGAAGACACGCAAGCTTTGGATGAAGTTGTGGTGGTAGGTTATGGCACACAGAAAAAAAGCACACTAACAGGGGCTGTTTCTTCTGTTAAGTCAGAACAGCTTACAGCAACTCCGGTCGGCAACGTGACAAATACGTTGAGTGGCAAGTTACCTGGTTTGATTACACAACAATCTTCTGGTTTGCCGGGATCGGATGCAGCAAAACTTAGTATTCGTGGCTTTGGTGATGCATTGGTTATTGTGGATGGTGTAGAAGGTAGCCTTTCCAATTTGGATGCAAACCAGATCGAAAATGTAACAATATTAAAAGATGGAGCAGCCTCTATTTATGGAGCACGAGCAGGTAACGGTGTCGTTTTGGTTACAACGAAACGTGGCGTAAACCAAAAGCCTACGATTACGGTAAATGCATCTTATACAATGCAAGGTGTTACTAATTTGGCGGAAAAAGCGAGTTCAGGTGAATTAACTCGGATGCTTCGGGAAGAACATTTACAATCAGGAAAACCGGAAGATACAGCTCCATATACGGCCGAAGCGGTAGAGAAATATTTTGCAGGAAATGATCCTGCCTACCCCTCTTTCGATTGGCATAATTTTGTATTTAGGAAATGGGCTCCTCAGCACAATGAAAATGTTTCGATTCGGGGAGGAAGTGAAAAAATTAAATATTATGCTCTGTTTGGATATCAGAATCAACAAACGGTTGTTAAGAAAAATGGAGGTGAATATTCTCGATATAATTTGCAATCAAATATCGATGCAAAAGTGACAGATAGGATTAAGTTGTCTGTTGATTTATTGGCTGTTTATGATAAAGGTAAATTTACTGGGCGGGGTATACAGGGCAACGGTACTGTGTGGCAAGATTATTATGGAACAAAGCCTTGGTATACACCTACACTACCAGATCCATCTAAAAATTCATATGGAGGTATTGATGTCGGTAGTGTTGCATTAACTTCCAATATGGATATCTGGGGATATTCATTGACTAAGAGCCGTGATCTACGAGGAACAGCGACATTAGAGTATGATGTTCCATTTATTGAAGGACTGAAAGCAAAAGGAATGGTTAGCTACCAAGATTGGCAATCTTACAATAAAGATTTCCAGAAACCCTATAAGTTCTATACATATAATCAAGCAGCAGATATTTATACGTTGGCTGGAGAAATGTGGGGACAAGCTCAATTGGGGGAATCAATTAATTTCAATAGACAATTTACACAGCAGTATTCGTTGAATTATGAGCGTCTTTTTAATAAAAAGCATCATATTACCGCCTTGGCTCTTTTTGAGAGTATAGAATATGGAGGTAATAATTTTGGGGCTTTTCGTGAAAAGTATATGACACCAGCTATTGACGAGTTGTTTGCCGGATCAGATGAAGGTATGAAAAACTCAGGCTCGGCTTCAGAAATGGGACGTATGAGTGTTATCGGTCGTGTAAACTATAGTTATGAGGATAAGTATTTAGTGGATCTTATTTTACGAGCTGATGCTTCTGCTAATTTCCCTAAAGAAGACAGATGGGGCTATTTTCCTAGTATTTCCGTAGGATGGGTACTTTCAAAAGAAAACTTTATGGCTCGTTGTATAGGAGTAGACCAACTAAAATTGAGAGCTAGTTACGGATCTTCTGGGTTTGATTATAAAAAGTCTGATGCAGATAAAATCAGAGATTATCAATACTTGGCAGGCTATTCGCTTGGTGGCGTATACCAATGGGGAGGTGGATTTGTTAAAGGTTTATCTCCAACCAGCTTGGCAAATCTTCTTATAACTTGGGAAAAGATGAACATATACAACGTTGGAGTAGATTATTCATTTTTAAATCGTGCAATTTATGGTTCTATAGAGGGATTTTATCGTGATCGGTCAGGTGTTCTTGCTACTCGTGCTAAATCTCTACCAGGAACATTTGGGGCTTCGTCTCCTTTAGAAAATATTAATAGTAGTAATGATAGAGGTTTTGAATTATCTATCGGAACTGCTAATAGCAAAGGTGATTTTTCTTATGATATTTCCGCAAATATGTCTTGGGCTCGTGCGAAATGGGATCATTACGAGGAGACAAATTATACAGATCCGGACCAGATTCGTATTAATAAAAAATCAGGGCTATGGGCTGATCGTGAATTTGGATATGTATCTGATGGATTATTTACAAGCCAAGAAGAAATTAATGCCTTACCATATTCTTATGCTGAATTAGGAGGCAATAATGCGACACTTCGTCCAGGAGATGTTAAGTATAAGGATATAAATAATGATGGGGTGTTGGATTGGAAAGACCAGACAGAAATTGGAGAAGGAACTACCCCCCATTGGTTCTATGGATTTTCAGGTGCTTTTACTTATCGGAATTTTGATTTAGTAGCTTCGTTTCAAGGGGCTGCCGGATATTCTGCGTTAGTCTATGGGAATAATAAGACCAAAAGAACATACGATTCTAGATGGACTGAAGCAACCAATGATCCGAATGCATTAGAACCGAGATTGGGTGGATCAAACTCTAATAGTTGGAAATCAGACTATTGGCTAAAACCCGTAGCCTACTTGCGACTAAAAAATATAGCATTAGGTTATACGATTCCAAAGGAGTTGTTAGGCGTTGCTAGTATAGAAAAGCTTCGTCTGTATATTTCTGCGTCTAATCTTTTTACTCTAAGCAGTGTGAGTGAATACAGCATAGACCCGGAAATATCCTCCGGTAATGCCGATCAATATTATCCGCAACAACGAACCATTAGTTTTGGAGTTAATTTGTCATTTTAATCACTACAATAATTGGAAATGAATATGAAAAATATAAAATTACGTTGGATGCTAACAACTCTTTTTGTCGTTATGTTAACATCTTGTGATATACTGGATAAAAAGCCCTTGGACATGATCTCCGATGATATTGTGTGGGATGATCCGACGTTAGTGGATGCCTATATGGTCTCTCAGTATGCTAATATGTCTGTTTTACAAATGGATGCGTCTCAATACCTTGGGGGATGGCCTTATAAAGCTGGATTTCAATACATACTTGATATTGCAGACGAGGTAGGCCAGCCAGCTTGGGATGTGGCTGGAACAACCGGTTTTAGAACGGGTTCACTAAGTATAGCTGGTGGATTCTTGGAATATTGGGAACTACCCTATGTTATTATTCGACGTTTAAATGAATTAATTGAAAAATTGCCTAACAGTGTAAATGAACAAAAATTCATTGATACACGTATTGCCGAAGCTCGTTTTTTAAGAGCATTAAACTATTTTTTCATGGTAAAACGTTACGGAGGTGTCCCAATCGTTACGGAAGCATTGCCTATGAATGCACCAAGCGAAAAGATGTATCCTTCTCGTAATAAAGAACAAGA
>JAVVRI010000008.1:0-4145 GCA_036654795.1 Tannerellaceae bacterium | reverse complement strand
GGTCTATGATTTTATCATCTCTGAAATAGAAGCTGTAGAGGGGACGTTGCCTGGTCTTCCTGAGGCATTTGGGCGAGCCACTGAAGGGGCTGCTTGTGCTTTGAAATGTCGTGCTGCGTTATATGCTGGCAGTATTGCTCAATTTGGAACTGTTCAAAAAGGTGGACTAGTTGGGATACCTCAGGAGCTGGCCAATAATTATTATCAAAAGGCTTATGAGGCTGCTAAGAAAATTCAGAGTTTAGGTAAATACGAATTGTATAATCAAGATGCAGATAAAACACAAAACTTTAGAAATGTGTTTTTGAAAGAACAAAATAAAGAAATGATTTTTGTGAAACAATTTGATGCAGTACAAAATTCTTGGTGGTATGGATTTCTTCTCGCCCCAAAACCCCATGGATATAATGCAGGAATGTGCTCTAATCCTTCTTTAGAAATGGTGGAAGAATTCGAATATACTGATGGTAAATCAGGAAAATTAGACAGAGAAGCTATTCAGAAAGGATTATGGACTATGGATGAATTATTTAATAATAAAGATCCTCGTTTTTATGCTTCTATCTGGACAAATGGGGCATATTGGAAAGATGGATATGTTACTTCGCATCATGGATTGATTGATAACAATGGGAAATTATTGGAAAATGAACAAGAAGCATACAATGGAATACCAGCATGGGGAAATCAGAATGCCTGGGGTAATTTCGGAACAGGCTTCGGTATTTTGAAAATGTTGGATGATAATTCAAATGCCAATATGGATGAAAAAGATGGCATTGATTGTCCTGTATTCCGTTATGCAGAAGTTTTACTGAATTTGGCGGAAGCTGCTTATGAATTGGGTAAAACAGGAGAAGCTTTGGATGCGATCAATCAAATCAGAAGTAGAGCCGGTATTATTCATAAAACAACTATTGACCGCGAAACGATCCGTCATGAACGAAAAGTGGAATTGGCATTTGAAGGACATCGTTATTGGGATGTGCGCCGCTGGCGTATTGCAGAAGATGTCTTGTCTAAACAAACTTCGGGTCTTCGCTATATTTTGGATTACACGGCCAGTGATTTTACGAACAAGGATTATAACACCGCCCGAAAATTCAAAATTCGTGTAATTCAAAATTACGATGCCAGAAAGCCACTGTTTATTACTGAGCATTATTATCTTCCGATTACAAAAGCAAGAACAGAACAGAATACGAATTTAGAAGAGAATCCTGGATACAAATAATATAAATTGTTTTTTTATAAGAGTTGCCAAGAAGGTGTCAAATAAGCCTGAAAGAATTTTGACGCCTTCTTGGATAAAAAAGTTTTTAAGGAAATATAAAACACATTATTATGAAGTTATCATCTTTGATTTTTATAGCCTTGTTCCTCTCGCAAATGATTTGTGCAGAGGTGAGAATTTATGTGTCACCAAATGGAAATGATACAAATTCGGGTTCTATAAACGAGCCTTTAGGCTCTTTTGAAGGAGCTAAAAATAAGATTCGTGCATTGCGCATGAACAAACAGGTATCTGATACTATCTTTGTTGAAGTACAAGGGGGTATTTATCCTATTACGCATGCATTGACATTCACTGAAGAAGATTCGGGAACAGAACAAGCTCCAGTAGTGTTTTGCGGTAATGAAAAAGATCGTCCAATTTTGTGTGGTGGTAAAAGTGTAAATTGTTTTGAAAAAGTGAGCCCTAATCTTTGGAGAGCATCTATTCCAGAAGTGGCAGATTATGGCTTGTACTTTGAGCAATTGTATGTAAATGGCGAACGGCGTGTTCGCGCACGGACTCCAAACGGAAATGATCTTTTACATCTGAAAAGAGTCGATGAAATTACGTTGGATACTGCAGGGCAAAATTATGTAGCAGCATTTGCCGCACAAAAAATAATTGTAAATGCAGAAGAATTGCTAGCCTTGAAAGATATGAAAATAGAGGAATGGAATGACATTTTGATTTCATTTTACCACAAATGGGAATATACTCCGAGACATATTCAGCAAGTAAATAGTGCCGATTCAGCAATTCATATCACAGGAAATGGAATATTTGTCTATAATAAACTAAATCAAGACAGTCGTTATAAGATTGAAAATTACAGGAAGGCTCTAGATCAACCCGGTGAATGGTTCTTACAACGCGATGGATACCTTTATTATATACCCATGCCAGGTGAAACGATAGAGAATACGCAATGTATATATCCTATTTCAAACAAATTGTTGACGATTGCAGGGAAAAGGGGAAACGAAGTAAGTTCCATCCAATTTAGAAATATTCGGTTTGAATCAGACTCAAATGTGAAACCTATACGTAAGTATGCTGTTATGCAAAGTGCCGCAGAAGAAGATGCAGCCATTATGGTTGATCATGCGAAACACATTGAATTTTTAAATTGTGATATTGCTCATACCGGACATCATGGTATTTGGTTTCGTGAGAACTGCTCTTTTTCAAAAATGGAACATTGTCATTTGTATGATTTAGGATGTGGTGGGGTGAAAATCGGTAGTTATTTGCCATCATTCATTCCTGTAGATCAAGATGGATTGGCGGATACACACCATATAACCATCCACAATAATATTATTCAACATGGCGGATATGACTATCCTAATGCGACAGGACTTACGATTTTTTATGCAAGCGACAATACGGTTACCCATAATGATATTGCGGATTTTAGATATTCAGGTGTTTCTGTTGGTTGGGTTTGGGGATATGCGCCGAGTCCTTCAAAACGGAATAGTATTGATTTCAATCATATTCACCATCTGGGATGGGGGCAATTGAGCGATATGGGGGGTGTTTATACATTGGGTGCTTCGGAAGGTACAAGTGTTAGTAATAATGTGATTCATCATATCCATTCATTTACCTATGGAGGTTGGGGATTATATACCGATGAAGGTTCAGCAGGAATACGAATGGAAAACAATCTTGTCTACAAATGTAAAAATTCTGCATTTCATCAACATTATGGGAAAGATAATGTAATTAGAAATAATATTTTTGCATTAAATTTACTTTCTCAGATGCAGTTGACACGTATTGAAGAGCATTTGTCATTTTCTTTTACCAACAATATAGTTTATTACGATCAAGGATTACTGTATATGGATATGGGTAAAGATTCCTGGCTGAAAGCTCAAACCGTCATCGACAAGAACTGTTTTTGGAATCCTACGACTCAAAAACAAGACTTCCTTGGATTAAGTTTCTCTGAATGGAAGAAGTTAGGCAAGGACAAACATTCCATTCTGGCAGATCCTTTGTTTATTGATCCGACGAATTTCGATTTCCGATTCAAGAGTATAAAGACTGCAAAACAAATTGGCTTCAAACCTTTTGATTATTCGCGTGCTGGAGTTTATGGCGATCAGGAATGGAAAGAGAAAGCCCTATTGTCAAAGGTGTTGGAGGATCAGTTTGATGTAATCATGAAAAACAAAAAATAAATCTAGGAATTATGAAGTTATCTCAGTATTTCATCATGGGGGGAGTAGCGACAATGTCGCTGCTCTTCTCTTGCCAAAATGGTCCGCTTTTGTTGGCCGATCAGGGACAGAGTGAGTATGTGATTGTTGTTTCGCCTGAGGCAACAGAGAGTGAACAACATGCTGCTCATGAATTTAGTCGGCTATTGACATTGAGCAGTGGAGTTACCCTACCGGTGGTTTTTGATACGGAACCTAGCCGGCGACATGAAATTCTGATTGGAGCTTCGTCGCGTACAGATATGGATACTGACACACTTGCTGAAGATGGTTTTACGATTCGGACAGAGGGAGCACGTCTGGCGATTGTCGGTGGTAGCGATAAAGGGACACTTTATGGGGTTTATTCCTTCTTCGATCAATATCTCGGATATCGCTGTCTTTCGTCAAAGGTGTTTGACTATCCAAAACTTGAGCAAGTGAAAATTGAGAAAATAGACGATACACAAGTGCCGGTTAATCTATTCCGCGATACACACTATCGCGATGCGTTTGATCCGTTCTATTCCGATTGGCATAAGATTGATCACAGCACATTGGATGGGGTGACAGATGGAGAATGGGGATATATGGTTCATTCGTTTGAACTATTGGTTCCACCTGCACAGTATTTTAAAACACATCCGGAATATTATGCTTTG
>JAVVRI010000007.1:32004-34729 GCA_036654795.1 Tannerellaceae bacterium | reverse complement strand
GCACTCTGAACTTTTGCCGGTGCACGGTTAATTTCATCTGCCAACACAAAATTTGCGAAGATAGGACCTTGTTTTACCATAAAGTCTTCGTTCTTCTGACTGTAAATCATGGTACCGATTACGTCGGCCGGCAACAAGTCCGGTGTAAACTGAACACGGCTATACTTGGCGTCAATTAGCGATGCCAATGTTTTAATGGCTAAAGTTTTAGCCAAACCTGGAACACCTTCCAACAGGATGTGTCCATCTGAAAGCAGACCGATCAATAAAGATTCCACCAAATGTTTCTGACCAACGATTACCTGGTCCATCCCCACTGTAATCATGTTTACAAACGAACTCTTACTTTCAATTCGTTCATTCAACTCACGAATGTCTACTGTCTGACTCATAGATTCTCTTACTTATTTTGATTGTTATTCTACCTAGTTTATAAAGATGCACAAAATTAGAAATGTTAAATTCGTATCCTTCACTTTTGCAGTTAAATAATACTAACCCGTATCTCTTCCCTTTGATTAATTTTACTTAATATTGATTCCTTTCATTTTATGGATATGCATTCAATAGTTCGGCTTGCTTGGCGGCAGCTTTTTCGATGGAGGCTCGATTGTGCACATCAATGCCATATAGTTCGGGAGCCGGTATTTCTAATTCCGTACCAATTGGTACGTTGTTGGGGTTCTTTATCTTGGCCTTGTTATGTTCATAGATATAGACCCAAAAAGTCTTACTACCATAGTATTCCAACGCAATAACCGTTAACATGCTTCCGGGTTTGATCTTAACTATTGCAAGCGCTGCCTGTTTTGCAACAGGCTTCGCGGCAGTCTCTTCTTTAACTTCCAAGGGTTGAATAGTTGGAGGCACTGTGTCAGCTTCCACAAAGGAACTATCAGGCATCGACACCGGGCTTACGGGTTCTTCTGCTATGCTGACATTGGCTGTTTTAGGGGCTGAATTCCATTGAAGGCTGTCTGTATTCAGGTAAATAAATATCACGCCAACCAATAGCAAAGCAAAGACTGACAAGCCCATAATGATTCTAATCACATAAAACGACCGACTTTTCCCCACAACACCCGCTTCAAAAGAACGTGACGTTTCCTCTTCTACATAAAGCCCAATCACAGGAATATAAGTTTCTGTTTCAGGTACGTAAGATTCAATCACAGGAGCTAGAACAGGCTCTTCAATAGGCTCTTTGATAGGTACTGGCTCTTCTACAGTCTCTTCTACGAGTTGCTCAATGGGTTGCTCTATCGGTTGTGGTATCGGTTGTTCAAGTTCAGTGATGTTCGGAACAACCTCCTCTATTGATTCGTCATCAGCGTCTTTTTCCTCCTCCTCTTCCTCCTGTGCGTCTAGGTCTGAGAAGTCTACACCATCGTTTAGTTCTACCGTGTCAAAAAACGAAAAGGGCTTATTGATCAACTCCTTTAACTCTTTATCGGGCAGGAATGAGAATTTACAATGCGCAGCTATAACAAAACGGTTACCGGTACCGACATGGATACTGGAGCGACTTTCAACTGGAACAACTTTGAACGTTCCCAGACCTTTGACCTTAACCAGCTTATCCACACACACATTGTCGGACACAACCGCTATAAACTCTTTTAGAAAAGACTCCGTATGCTGCCTGTCCTTACCGGTATAATCCGCTAATAAACAGGCTACTTCCTGTGTAGTTAACCGATTATTCATTCGATGTCAATTCTTTAAGTTTGTTTTTCAACGTATTACCAGGTTTAAACACCGGCACTAGTTTTGGAGGAACCAGATAACGCTTCCCGCTGGTTGGATTTACTGAAATACGTTCAGCTTTCTTTTTCACTTCAAATAGCCCCAAACTCTGAAGGTAGATTCCATCATTCTCGACCAACCGAATACCAATAATCGAAACAAGAGCAGACAGCATCTCTGCTACATCGGCTTCAGGCCACGCGAGGCGGTCGGATAGTTCAACAATCAATTCTTTGTTCTTCATACATTAGTTACGTTAGTAGATTATGGGGCTATATTAGTTATTTTTTCGTAAACGAACAAATTTATTGACAGTTTTTATATCATATCAACACTTTCCCGTATAAGTCAAATGCTTGCGTTTCTTCGATCTTTACAGAATAAAAAGATCCGGTAGTAAGGGGATAATCTTTATGGATCAATATCTCTTGGTCAACCTCAGGAGAGTCAAATTCGGTACGTCCTACGTAAAACTCATCCTCTTCGCGGTCAATAATTACTTTAAATACTTTTCCCGTTTTTTCCGCATTCAGCTCAGCCGAGATGTTTTCTTGCACACGCATGATGTAATCCAGACGTTCCTGCTTCACCTCTTGCGGGATGTCGTCCGTATAATGTGTATAGGAATAGGTACCCTCTTCATGGCTATAAGCAAAGGCACCCATACGTTCGAAACGTACCTTTTTAATAAATTCCACCAGCTCTTCTACGTCCTGTTCGGTCTCGCCGGGATGGCCTACCATGAGGGTGGTGCGAAGATGGATACCGGGCACTTCTTTGCGCATACGCTCCAACAGTTCATAAGTCTCCCCGCTGGTAATGTTTCGGCGCATTTGCTTTAGCATGTGGTCGCTAATATGCTGTAGGGCTATGTCCATATAGTTACAAACATTCTCGCGCTCGCGCATCACGCGTAGCAAGTCGAAGGGAAAATGAGTGGGATAGGCATAATGCAGACGGATCCACTCCACACCCGGTA